>DATKOD010000012.1:0-5286 GCA_035524755.1 Minisyncoccota bacterium | reverse complement strand
GGGTGTATACTGGTGATGTGTCATGAGACTGAACCGTTCAGATCTTATGCCTCTGGCGGGTTTCGCCGCCGTCATCGCGGTCGTGTTCCTGTTGAGCATCCACACGCTCACCTCGGTCTATCAGGACATCGGCCGGCATATCAGGCTGGGAGAACTCATCTGGCACACGCATCGTGTTCCGGGCACGAATCTTTTTTCGTACACGGCACCGAATTTCCCGTTCATCGACCACCACTGGCTCTCCGAGGTGCTGCTCTATCTGGGGGACTCGGTGGTCGGGCTTGCCGGGCTCATCGCCATCAAGGCGGTGCTGGTGGTTGTCGCGTTCGGGCTGGCATTCGCCGCCGCATGGCGCAAGGCGTTCGCCTGGCCTGCTGCGGTCATCGGACTGGTAGCAGCCGTCATTCTCATCGAGCGGACCGACGTGCGGCCGGAGATTTTGAGCTACCTGTTCCTCGGATGGTTCCTGTTCGTGTTGTATAGATATCCGAGGTCGAGGCTCATCGCGACCCTGCCGCTCGTGCAGCTGTTGTGGGTGAATGCCCACATTTATTTTTTCATGGGGCCATTGGTGTTCCTCGCCTGGTGGGCGGGGGACATCGCGATACGGGGCAAGACGGCGCTCACAGACCGCACCACGTGGCTTCTGGCGGCCGGTATCGCGGTGGCGACGCTCCTGAACCCGCACGGTCTCACCGGCGCGCTGTATCCGCTGCAGGTGTTCAACAATTACGGCTACTCGGTGATGGAGAACCAATCGCCGCGATTCCTGAGGGCGCTCAACTATCCGGCACTGACGACCGGTATGCTCTATGTCGGCATCGTGCTGGTCGTCGTATCGTTCGTCCCGAATTGGCGCCGCATCCGGCACAATGTGTTCGGTCTCATCATCGCCGTCAGCACCGCGGTCTTTGCGCTTCTGATGATCCGGAATTTCGGGCTGTTCGCGCTCTGTATGATGCCGGTCGCCATCACAAACGTCAGCGAGATCGGGTACCATGCCCGTTCGCAGTGGCCCATGAAGTGGTTGATCTTGGTATGGTGCGCTCTCTTCGGAGCCGCGATCGTCGGGGGTCAGTTCTACGGCCAATACGGCGCACCGTACCGGCAGTTCGGGTTCATCGTGCCGACGGGATACGATGAGCCGGTCGCGTTCTACCGCGCCGCGCACATTCACGGTCCCATCTTCAACAACTTCGATATCGGCAGTTACCTCATCTGGAAGCTCCCCGAGGAGCCCGTCTTCGTGGACGGCAGACCGGAAGCGTACCCGGCGAGCTTCTTCACCGACGTCTACATCCCCATGCAACAATCCGCCGCGGCATGGGACAAATATTCAAAGCAGTACGGCATCAATGCGATTTTCTGGGATACGGCGGACATCACACCCTGGTCGCAGGCGTTCGTGGACCGCATCACGAAAGACCCGAAATGGTCGGTCGTCTATGATGCGAACAGCGTCATGATACTGGTGCGCAAAACCCGCTAGGAGAACAACTTCTCGTACTGTGCGACCATGTCGCGGAGCGTGAATTTCGTGATGACCTGCTGGTGAGCGCGGATGGCGCGTTCGGCCGCCGCGTGTTCGTCCCCGAGCAGCTCCACGATTGCCGCGGCCAGGAGGTCCGGTTGGGAGGGTTCGACGAGAAGACCGGAGACGCGGTTCTCGATCATCTCCGGCACCGCGCCGACGCGGGTCGCGACGACCGGAACCTTGGCCGCCATGGCCTCCAGGAGCGCCCACGGGAAGCCCTCTTTGACCGAGGGAAGGACGAATGCATCGAACGCCGGAAGCATGCGCGCGGCATCGGTGACGCGTCCGACGAGGAAGACGCGCGAGGAAAGCTCGTAATCGGCGATGAGGCGTTCCAGCTCCACCCGTTGCGGTCCGTCGCCGACGATGACGAACCGGATGTCGCCGCTGATGCGCGCCGCCGCCGCGATGAGCGTGGGCAGGTCCTTCGTCGGATAGAAATTCGCGACCGTGCCGATCAGACGCGTCTCAGGTCCGGGACGGAACTTGTCCGGTATCCGGGCGGAGAAGAACGCGCGGGCGGTGGTGCGGTCCATGAGCGGCAAGAACGGGTCGATACCGTTGAATATCCGTACGACCCGGGCCCGCGGATGTATCCGAAGCGCGTGTGCCTGGTCAAGATCATGTGAATTGTTCACCACGATGACGTCTTTCCAGCGTGCCGACAACTTCTCCATGAGGATGTAAAGCCGCCGCTTCCAGACGGATACCGGGTCGTTGAACGACCATCCGCCGATACGGTAGATGACGCGCAGATCAGGCAGTGCCATGCGCAGACCGAACGCGGCGCGGGCACCGATGAACCCCGCTTTGCTGGAGACGCACAGGACGACATCGGGCCGGAATGCGCGCATCAACACGCGAACCTCGCGTATCGCACGCAGGTCCTTGAGCGGCGATACGGCGCGGACCAGGTTCCGGGCGACGCCATGACTGACGGTGGACGGCAATCGACGGGCGAGCGCGCCGTCGGAATCGCTTCCCCAGACGACATGCAATGCGAACCGTTCGGCATCCAGCGTGCCTGCCAGCTGGGCGACGAACTCCTGGGCGCCGCCGAGCTCACTCTGTGTGATGAGGCAGAAAATTCGCCGTTTTTCATCCATTTTGCTACGATACCACCATTCATAGGCCGTCTCAATGACCCGTCGACCACGTATTCTCATCCTGTCAACATCCTACCTGCCCCTTATCGGTGGGTCCGAACTGGCCATCAAACACCTGACGGACCGGCTGGAGGAGTACGATTTCGACCTGGTGACCTGGCGGTATTCGGATTCCGTACCGGCTTACGAGCGCATGGACCGCATCGGCGTGTACCGGGTGGGGCGATCGAAGATACTCCTGCCGTTCCGCATGTTCTTCGAAGCGCTCCGTCTGATGCGTCTGCATGACTACGGTGCGGTCCATGCGTATCAGGCCTCCCATGCGGCGGTCGCCGGGATGATGGTCCGCATCGTGCACCCGCGCATGCCGTTCATCCTGACCCTGCAGGAAGGAAAGGATCTCGCACGGCAGTCCGTCATGGTCCGGTCCCTCCGCGGGCTGGTGATCCGTTGCTCCACCCGCGTCACCGCCATCAGTTCATACCTTGCCGCGTTCGCGCGTGCATCGGGAGCGAAGAACGTCGACCTGATCCCCAATGGCGTGGACATCAGCGACGTCAACGACATTCCGCACAATCCCGACCCGACGGTCATAACCATCTCGCGGCTCGTGCCGAAGAATAACGTCGCTGCGGTCATCAGGGCGCTGGTCCCCGTGCGTCGCACGGTGACGAACGCGCGGCTGGTCATCGTCGGCGACGGGCCGCTGAGACGTGAACTCGCCGCGCTCGCCGAACGTGAAGGAGTGCGACAATACGTCGAGTTCAGGGGTACGGTCCCGTCCGCGGATGTCCAGCGGCTCCTGCGGATGTCGGACGTGTTCGCGCGGCCGTCGTTGTCCGAGGGTTTGGGTTCCGCGTTCCTTGAAGCCATGGAGGCACGGGTACCGGTGGTCGCCAGTCCGGTCGGCGGCATACCGGACATCATCACCGATGGTGAAACCGGCCTTCTGTGCGACCCGACCGATATCGAGGCGATCGCCACCGCGATCATCCGGCTGTTCGAAGATGCTTCTTTGCGCCAGCGCATCGTTGAGGACGCCTATGCCATGGTGCGTGAACGCTACACGTGGAACGTTGTTGCCCAACGGATGGCGACGGTTTATCGTACGACGATCGCATGAAGCGCCTCCTCATCACCAGCGGAATTTTCGCACCCGATATCGGTGGTCCGGCGTCGTACGCACGTACCCTGGGCGAACGGTTGGCTACCTCGGGCATCGCGGTCACGGTCCTGACGTATTCACCGGTGTTCAGGCACGGCGGGGATGCGTCCCTGCCGTTCACGGTCAGACGGGTATGGACGAAGAACGTCTGGGGGCTCCGACACCTAGTGTACCTTTGGCATGCCATCCGGCTTGCGCGTCACGCGGATGCGGTCCTGTCACTGAGCGCGGTGTCCGGCGGCCTGCCATCGCTGTGGGCGTCGCGGTTCGCCAAGAAACCACTCATCGTCCGTGTCGTCGGCGATTACGCGTGGGAGATGGCGATGCAGACGGGGAAGACCTTCCTGCTCATCGATGAATTCCAGAAAACGCCCGTCAGCGGACGCATCAGACGCCTCCGGAAGTTCCAGCGCCGCATCTGCCGGGAGGCGGCTGCCGTCATCGTGCCGTCGCGCTACCTTGCCGGATTGGTGATGGGATGGGGTATTCCCGAAGACCGCATCCATGTCATCGCCAATGGCATCGAAATGCCACGAAGCACCGTGTCCAAAGAAGAAGCGAGAAAGCGTATCGGAATCTCCGGCAACATCATCCTGTCCGCGGGGCGCCTGGTCCCTTGGAAGGGTTTTCTGATGCTCATCAAGCTGATGCCGCAACTGTTGCAGACCAACCAATTTTTCCGTCTCGTCATCATGGGTGACGGTCCGGATATGAAGATGCTCCAGACCGTCGTGCGCAACCTCGGTCTGGAGCGCAAAGTGTTCCTGGTCGGACGGAAGACCGCCTCCGAAGCGGCGCTGTATCTTGCCGCCGCTGACGTGTTCGTGCTCAACACCGCATACGAAGGGTTCTCGCATCAAGTGGTGGAGGCCATGGCCGCCGGCATTCCGGTCGTCACCACCGCGGTCGGAGGGAATCGCGAGATCGTCGCCCAGGGAGAGAACGGGCTGCTGGTGCGGTACAATGACGAATTCAACCTCGCGGAGGCCATCAAGACGATCCAGAAGCAACCCGAGCTTCGTGAACGGCTCATCGCGGAGGGCAGGAAGACGGCACAGAACTTCAGTGCTGAGCGGATGTACCGGGAGACGGTGCGTCTCCTGAATGAAACCGCATGAATCTATTCGAACGGAGAATCACTGATATCGCGAAATCCAATGACGTCGTCGACATCGGCGGCGGTAAAGGATTCCAGAAGGTTCTTGCCCCGTACCGGGAACTCTTTCATGATACCTATCGGACCCTGGACTCCGACCGTGCGACTCATCCGGATATCATCGGCGATGCTTTATCGTTGCCCTTCCCTGACTCGAGCAGGTCCGCGTTCCTCTCCATATCGATGCTTGAACACGTGTCGGAACCGCAGCGAGCGATCAATGAGATGCATCGTACGTTGGTGCCCGGTGGTCAGGTGCTGCTCTACGTGCCGTTCCTGTATCCGTACCATGCACGGCCAGGTGCGTATCGAGACTATTTCCGCT
>DATKOD010000011.1:0-14648 GCA_035524755.1 Minisyncoccota bacterium | reverse complement strand
ATCAACAGATAAAAGCTACTCCGGGGATAACAGGCTAGTCTTGGCCGAGCGTTCACAGCGACGCCAAGGTTCGGCACCTCGATGTCGGCTCGCCCTATCCTGGGACTGAAGAAGGCCCCAAGGGTTTGGCTGTTCGCCAATGAAAAGGGTACGCGAGCTGGGTTCAAACCGTCGTGAGACAGGTTGGTCCTTATCTGGTGCGGGCGTGAGGATTTGAGTGGGGTTGTCCCTAGTACGAGAGGACCGGGACGAACGTACCGCTGGTGTACCCGCTGTTTTGCCAAAAGCACGGCGGGGTAGCTATGTACGGTTCCGATAAGCGCTGAAAGCATATAAGCGCGAAACGGGCCACAAGATTAGATCCTATGGACTCCTCGAAGATTACGAGGTTGATAGGGCGCAGGTGTACGGGCCGCAAGGTCCTGAGCCGAGCGCTCCTAATGTGTCCGAATCCACAACTTTGTCACACGGCCCCTCCGAGGGCGCCGCAGGTGCGGTGATTCATGCATTGATTACTCCGAAGATATCGATCCTGAAGCAAGGGGATTTTACCGCGGGTGCTCCACCCGTTCCCTTTCCGAACACGGAAGTGAAATCCCGCAGGGCCCATGATAGTCCTTTCCAGGGCGAACGTAGGTCGTCCCCTTACTTCAGCACCGATGTTGACTAATACCACCTTGCGTGGTATATTTTGTTTGGAGGTCATATGCAGTCGTGGGAGACGTCGGTGCGCCGTTACGACTCAAAATGCAAGGAGTGGGACGGGTTCTACTTCCTGGGCGACAGCCCGACGGGCGCCGCATACCGGCACCCGGGTAGCTGGCAACTGGTGTACGAGTTGCGGCCGCTGGAACTCATCCCTTTTTGGCTCGGCATTCCGTTCCGTCCGTGTCATCCGTTGTACGCCGTCATCTACGATGATGACTGTCCTGCGTACTACACCGCGCCCGCCGCGATGGTTGCTGAGCTCGGCAAGCCCGTCAGGGTGCCGGGAGCACTGCCGTTCGCCAGGCTCTGGGACGTGGGTGTCGTGGTGGATCGCTTCATCCGTCTCGTGGGGAACGCGTTCAGCTATCGGTTCAACGTCCGGAGACCCGCCTAGGCGGGTCTCTTTCTTTTTGTGATAGAATTGACGCGTGAACCGACTCTCCAAGCAACTCTTGTACGGACTCTTCTTTCTGGCGATCATCGGTGCGATCGTGTGGGGTTTATACCGCGCCGTGGTCCCCGCACCGACCTGCACCGACGGCGTGCAAAATGGCGGGGAAGAAGGCGTAGATTGCGGTGCCGTGTGCGGCAACACATGCCCGCCGGTCCTACTTCCACTGGACAATAAAGGCGTGCAACTCATTCACAATGCCAACGGCTCGTGGGACGCGCTGGCGCACCTGGAGAATCCCAACGGCATCTACGGTGCAAGCCGCGTGGGATACCTGCTGGACGTCAAAGACGCTGCAGGTGCTGACGTCGCCACGCGCACCGGCTTCACCTACGTGAACCCGGCACAACCGCAGTATCTGGACTTCCCGCTCGGCACGCTCGCAGCGGGTCCGACCAGTGCTTCGTTGCAATTTGATCCCAGTCAGGTACAGTGGGCGGCGCTGACCGTTCAAGCCGCGGGCACGGTACAATTCGCGGTCCGGGGAGACATGCTCTCCAGCAGTTCAGCTGGTACGCACTACACGGCGACGGTCACCAACAAAAGCAGTTTCGATTTCGATGAGGTGGATGTGACGGTGCTGTTGGAAGATGCCTCGGGCACGGTCATCGGTGCGGGCTCGACGGTCATGCGGACCATGGTCTCGGGTGAGACACGGGGCATCACGCTCGACTGGCCGTTCTCCGTTCCCGGTGCCGTCAACACGCAGGTATTTGTCGGCACGAATCTGTTCAGCAACGCGAACTATCTCAAGACGTATGGATCTCCCGAGCGGGTTCAGGGGAATTAATGCATGGTTCCGGGCGCTGTTCGCCCATATCGACCTCCCGCTCCTGATCGCCGTCACCTTGATGGGTGCGATTTCGATTGTGAATCTCTACGGCATCGGGGGTGCCGACCAGTCATTGTTCCACCGGCAAATAGTGCTCGTGCTGCTTGGGTTGGCAGTGATGATCGCGGTTTCAACGGCCGATTATCGCGCGCTCAAGGGATCACGCGGGCCAGTGCTCGTGTTGTATGCGGTCAGCCTTCTGTTGGTCGCATCGACGCTGTGGTTCGCGCAGATCAGGAACATCCGCGCATGGATCGTCATCGGCGGCGTCCAGTTCGAACCGTCCGAACTGGTCAAGCTCGTGATGGTCATCCTGATGGCGAAGTATTTCTCCCAGCGGCACGTGCACATCGGGGAATTCAGGCACATCGTGGCGTCCGGACTCTATTGCGCCGTCCCGGCGATCATCGTTCTCATTCAGCCGGATCTTGGTTCCGCCGCCATCATCATCATCCTTTGGTTTGTCATGCTGCTCTCGGTCGGCATCAACAAACGGCATCTCTTCCTCTTGGTCATCGTCGGCCTCATCGGTGCCTATATGGCGTGGATCTGGGCGTTGGCGCCGTACCAGAAGGAGCGCATCCTGGCCTTTATCGATCCGTATAAGGACCCGTCAGGATACGGGTACCACATCATCCAGTCGCGTACGGCCATCGGCGAAGGGGGGATCTGGGGCGTGGGTCTGGGCAATGGCAGTCAGGCGACGTTGGGATTCCTTCCGGAGCCGTATAACGACTTCGCGTTCGCCGCACTGGCGGAACAGTTCGGTCTGGTCGGCATCATCGTCGTCATCGGATTGATGTGGTTCATCGTGTGGCGGATTCTACGTGTCGGACAGTCGTCATCCAATAATTTCGCACGCTTGTTCTGTGTCGGTGTGGCGACGGTCATCGGTGCGCATGTGTTCATCAGCGCTTCCGTGAACATCGGACTCGTTCCCATCACCGGTATCCCGTTCACGCTCCTGTCGTACGGGGGAAGTCACCTGTTGTCGGTCTCGGTCGCGCTCGGTATCGTCCAATCCATCGTCCGCCATGCCTGAGAACCACCAACTGACCATCGATATGGCCGGACCCGATACGCTTCGCCTGACGTTCGACGGGATACCCGCGGACGTCCCCCTGAAGGGCCATGTGGATAACGTCCTCTTGACCGCCGTTGACAAATTGCTACAGGAGCATAGGATTCATAAATCTGCGCACGTCACCGTCCACGCGGGGGCAGGGGTTGACAAAAACTCATCCCTGTATAGAATGGTCCAATCCTTCGCCGCCGCTCAACGGGCAGCCCTCAGGAGGTCCTAAAGGGCAGGTGATAGGCGCATGTACTGCGGTCCTGAACCGGACCGCATTGCCAGGGGCGGGCATCTGGAATCTTCCCTCGCGGGGGTCCCGGACGCCTCCCTCCCACCCTGTGCATTTCGACACAACCGGCGTATAACCTGCAATCCGTCGCGGCACTCCCTGAGGGGGCCGTGTTTTGTTGTCTCCCGTGAAGACCACTGAACGCAAAATTTTCAGTCGCCATCAGAATCTCGCGGAATTCGATGCGCCCAACCTCGTGCAGGTCCAGCTGGACTCGTACGACTGGTTTTTGAAACATGGGCTACGCGAACTGCTGCGCGACGTCTCACCGGTGGAAGACTGGACCGGCAATGAGCTGGAACTCTCCTTCGTCGATTTCAAACTCGACGAAGCGAAATACACCGAACGTCAAGCGATAGAAAAAAACGTCACGTTCGAGGCGCCGTTGAAGTTCACGGTCAAACTCAAGAACAAGCGCACCAAGGCGGAGAAGACGCAGGAGCTCTTCATCGCTGACCTGCCGATGATGACCCCGCGCGGTACGTTCATCGTCAACGGCGTCGAGCGCGTCGTCATCTCGCAGCTCATCCGTTCTCCCGGTACGTTCTTCCAGCTCTCCACATCATCCCGCAACCAGCGGTATTTTGGTGCCAAACTCATCCCGAGCCGTGGCGCATGGCTGGAGTTCGAGACGGAAGCGAACGGCGTCATCTCAGCCCGCATCGACCGCAAACGCAAGGTACCGGCGACGGCGCTGTTGCGTGCGTTCGGCATCGCGTCCGACGACGAGATCAAGAAGCTGTTCGCGGACGTCGACACCGACCCGAACGTCAAATTTATCCTGGCGACCATTCTGCAGGACCCGTCGTCCAACGAGGGCGAAGGCATGATCGAGATCTATAAGCGCATCCGCCCCGGTGATCCGGCGACAGTTGATACCGCGAAACAGATGGTGCAGAACATGTTCTTCACCCCGGCCCGCTACGACCTCTCCAAAGTAGGGCGTCATCGCATGAACCAGCGGTTCAACGAGGATCTGGACATCGAGGTCAAGACCAATCGCGTGCTCCGCAAGGAGGACATCATCCATGTGTTGCGCGAGATCGTGCGACTCAACAACGCACCCAATGCCGAACCCGACAACATCGACCACCTGGGCAACCGCCGGGTCAAAACGCTCGGGGAGCTTCTGCAGGACCGGCTCCGCGTCGCATTCGCCCGCATGGAGCGTATCATCAAAGACCGCATGTCCACGTCGGACATCTCGCAGATCCTGCCCAGTCAACTCATCAATGGCCGGCCGTTCGTGGCAGCGCTCAAGGAGTTCTTCGCATCCGGCCAGATGTCGCAGTTCATGGACCAGCACAACCCGCTGTCGGAATTGGAGCATAAGCGTCGTCTGTCGGCCATGGGTCCGGGTGGTCTCACGAAGGAACGCGCCAGCTTCGAAGTCCGCGACGTGCACCCGTCACACTATGGACGCATCTGTCCCGTCGCCACGCCGGAAGGACCGAACATCGGTCTGGTCGGTCACCTTGCCCTGTACGGGAAGATCTCGCCGCTCGGCTTCATCCTCACGCCGTATTTCAAGGTGAAGCATGGCGTCGTGACCGATGAGGTCCAGTACATGGATGCGACCGAAGAGGAGCGTTACATCATCGCGCAATCCGGCGCCGTTACTGATGCGAAAGGCAAAATGACCAACGAGTCGATCGTCGCCCGTATCCACGGCGAGCCGGGCACCGCCACGCCCGAAGAGATCCAGTACATAGACGTCTCACCCCGCCAGGCGTTCTCGGTGACGACATCGCTCATTCCGTTCCTTGAGCATGATGATGCGAACCGTGCCCTGATGGGTTCGAACATGCAACGCCAAGCGGTGCCGCTCATCGCCCCGGAGGCGCCGTACGTCGGTACCGGCCTGGAAGGCAAGGTCGCCCTGGATTCCGGACTTGTCCTGATCGCGCCGGAAGCGGGCATGGTCACCGCAGCCGATGCTGCCCATATCGTCATCGAGGGCGTCTCGGGTACCGAACATGAATTCAAACTCCTGAAGTTCGCCCGTTCCAACGCGTTCACCGCGATGAACCAGCGTCCGTTGGTCACGAAAGGCGAGAAAGTCAAAAAGGGCGAACCTATCGCCGACGGCCCGTCCACTGACGGTGGCGAACTCGCATTGGGCCGAAATCTCCTGGTCGCCTATATGTCGTTCGAGGGTGCGACGTTCGAGGACTCCATTGTCATTTCTGAGCGACTCGTTAAGGACGACGTCCTCTCCTCCATCCATATCCACGACTACATCGTCGACGTCCGAGAGACCAAGCTCGGGCCGGAAGCGATGACCTACGACATCCCGAACGTCGCCGCCGAGCGTCTGGCCGATTTGGACGGGGACGGCATCGTGCGCGTCGGCGCAGAGGTCCGCAGCCAGGACATCCTTGTCGGAAAGATCTCACCGAAGGGAGAATCCGACCTGACCGCCGAAGAGCGACTGTTGCGCGCGATCTTCGGCGAGAAGTCCCGGGACGTCAAAGACACGTCGCTGAAACTGGACTACGGCAAAGTCGGCCGTGTCGTCGGCGTGAAGATCTTTTCGCGCGATGCCGGCGACAAACTGGATGCGGGCGTCATCAAGCGCGTACAGGTTTCGGTGGCACAGCTGCGCAAGATCCAGGTGGGCGACAAGCTCGCCGGGCGGCACGGTAACAAAGGTGTCATCTCCGCCATCCTCCATGAACAGGACATGCCGTTCTTGGCGGACGGCACTCCGGTGGACATCATCCTGAACCCGTTCGGCGTCATTTCCCGTATGAACATCGGCCAGTTGTTCGAATCCCACCTCGCGCTGGCCGCAAAGAAGCTCGGCTATCTCGCGGCGACGCCCGCCATGGCGGGCGCATCGAAGGAATCCATCGCAGACGAACTCGCCAAAGCGGGCTATTCACCCGAAGGCAAATCGCAGCTCTTCGACGGCAAGACCGGTCTGCCGTTCGACCGTCCGTGCCACGTCGGCATCACCTATTTCATGAAGCTCATCCATATGGTGGAGGACAAGATCCACATGCGCTCCATCGGGCCCTACTCGCTGATCACGCAGCAGCCGCTGGGCGGCAAAGCCCAGTTCGGCGGCCAGCGGTTCGGTGAAATGGAAGTCTGGGCACTGGAAGGATATGGCGCGGCGCATACGCTGCAGGAGATGCTGACCATCAAGTCCGACGACGTCCTGGGCCGTGCGAAGACGTACGAATCCATCGTGAACGGCGAAGAGATCACCGCACCGCATCTGCCGGAGTCGTTCAAGGTGCTCTTGGCTGAAATGAAAGGGCTCGGGCTCAACGTAGAACTGGTTGAACGCTAAACACGACCATGCGCGAATCACTCACCTCAATGCGGATCAAGCTGGCGAGCCCCGAGGACATCCTCGGCTGGTCATACGGCGAGGTCACCAAGCCGGAGACCATCAACTACCGGACTCAGAAAGCTGAACGCGAAGGTCTCTTCTCCGAGGCCATCTTCGGTCCGACCAAGGACTGGGAGTGTTATTGCGGCAAGTACAAACGCGTCCGCTACAAAGGCATCATCTGCGACCGGTGCGGCGTCGAAGTCACGCGCGCCATCGTCCGTCGCGAGCGCATGGGACACATCAAGCTGTCATCCCCGGTCGCGCACATCTGGTTCCTGCGCGCGGTGCCGTCCAAGGTCGCATCGGTGCTCGGTGTCTCACTGCCGGAACTGGAGCGCGTCATCTACTTTGCGTCATACATCGTCACCCGTGTATCCGATGACCTGAAGACGGAGGCGATGAAGCGCATCGAGGCTGAATTCAAGAACCGCATCAAGAACGCTGCCAACGAGGAGGAACTGGACGCGCTCAAGGACCTCAAGGACCGTGAACGCGCCAACCTGAAGAATCTCCGCAAGTACCAGATCATCTCTGAGCTGGACTATCGGGACCTGTCCATGAAATACGGAGAGGTGTTCGAGGCGGGCATCGGCGCAGAAGCCATCCGCCGTCTGTTGGAGCAGATCGACCTGGAGGAGCTCGCGCAGTCCGTGGAAGCCGATTACAAGCATGAGCACAACCCGCTGGAGGCCCGCAAAGTCTCACGCCGTCTGAAGCTCATCCGCTCCATGCAAAAGGCCGGGGTCCGGCCGGAGTGGATGGTGCTCACCATCCTGCCCGTCATTCCGCCGGCGCTGCGCCCGATGGTGCCGCTGGAGGGCGGACGCTACGCGACATCCGATCTCAATGACCTGTACCGCCGCGTCATCAACCGGAACAACCGCCTCAAGCATCTGTTGGACCTGAAAGCGCCGGAAGTCATCGTGAAGAACGAGAAGCGCATGCTGCAGGAATCCGTCGACGCGCTCATCGACAACTCGATGCGCCGTGGTGCCGCGACCACGGCTGCCACGACCGGCAACAAGCGCGCCCTGAAATCGCTCGCTGATATGCTCAAGGGAAAGCAGGGCCGCTTCCGCCAGAACCTTCTGGGCAAACGCGTCGACTACTCCGGCCGTTCCGTCATCGTCATCGGTCCGAAACTGTCCATCGGCGAATGCGGACTGCCCAAGCGTGTGGCGCTGGAACTGTTCAAACCGTTCGTCATCGGCAACCTCATCCGCAAGGGACTCGCACACACCATCAAACCCGCGACCCGGCTCATTGAACAGGAGTTGCCCGAGGTCTGGACCGCACTTGAAGAGGAGATCGAAGGCAAGCTCGTGCTCCTGAACCGCGCACCGACCCTGCATCGTCTGTCGGTTCAGGCGTTCAAGCCGATCCTCATCGAGGGCAAGGCCATCCAGTTGCCCGCCCTGCCGACGACCGCGTTCAACGCCGACTTCGACGGCGACCAGATGGCGGTGCACTTGCCGCTGACCCGTCAGGCGCAGCAGGAGGCGCATGACCTGATGCTCGCCACGCACGGAATCCTGAAACCCGCCACCGGTGACCCGGTCGCCGCTCCGAAACAGGACATGGTGTTCGGTTGCTACTATCTGACCAGCGTCAAACCCGGTGGCAAGGGCGAGGGCAAGGCGTTCAGCTCCTTCACTGAAGCGCGGTTGGCATACGAAAACGGCATCGTGGACCTGCGTTCGCTCATCCGTGTCCCATGGGAACCGGCCGTGCCGGTCAACCTCGTCAGCACCCTGAAGGAGACCATCACGCAGCCGGGAACCATCACAACGACCGTCGGCCGCATCATCTTCAACGAGATCATCGCGCCGGGATATCCGTTCGTGAACCAGCTGCTGAACGCGACCGACCTGAAGATCCTGGAGGGCAGCATCCTGGACGAATACGGCGAAGTCGAGACCATCAAGTACCTGGACCGCATCGCCGCCACGGGATTCCACTACGCGACCCAATCGGGCGTCTCCATGAGCATGGGCGATATCGACCCGCCGGAAGAAAAAGCCAAGGTCATCCACGATGCTGAAGTCCTCATCGACCAGAACATGCGTCTCTATGAGGACGGAATGTTGACGGCGCACGAACGCAAATCGAAGGCCATCGAGACATGGAACGCCGCCAAGACGACCATCTCCGGTCTCATCAAGAAGAAACTCGACCCGCAGGGGTACGTGTTCATGATGATCGACTCCAAGTCCCGTGGGAACTGGGGCACGATGGACCAGATGCTGGGTATGCGCGGTAACATGGTCAAACCGTCCGGTGAGCTCATCGAACTGCCGGTCAAGAGCTCGTTCTCCGAAGGCATTCAGCCGCTGGAGTACTTCATCTCCAGCCACGGTGCTCGTAAGGGATTGGTGGACACCGCATTGCGCACCGCGACCGCCGGCTACCTGACC
Organism: Minisyncoccota bacterium; assembly: GCA_035524755.1. Classification (GTDB taxonomy): domain Bacteria; phylum Patescibacteriota; class Minisyncoccia; order 2-02-FULL-40-12; family GWA2-44-9; genus JAGOPO01. The sequence goes on along the minus strand of DATKOD010000011.1, from coordinate 5,536 downwards.
CGCCGTTTGGTGGATGCCGCACAGGACATCGTCGTATCCGAGGACGACTGCAAGGAGAAAGAAGGCTACGTCATCCACGCCGAGGACTCAAAATTCTCGGGCGAGCAGTTCGCCAAGCGCGTCCGTGGACGCGTCACAATGGAAGACCTGAAGGACGCCGAGGGTGACATCATCGTCAAGAAAGGCAAACTCATCGACAAGATCGCCGCACGGAGGATCCAAGATGCCGGCATCAAGGCGGTGCGTATCGCATCGGCAATCACCTGCGCATCGCTGGACGGCGTCTGCCGCCGCTGCTACGGCACGGATCTGTCCAAGAACGACCTGGTGAAAGTGGGCGAAGCGGTCGGTATCATCGCGGCACAGGCCATCGGTGAGCCGGGCACTCAGCTGACCATGAAGACCTTCCACACCGGCGGCGTGGCGGGCGGCGCCGACATCACCATGGGTCTGCCGCGCGTCGAAGAAATCTTCGAAGCGCGTCCGCCGCAGTTCAAAGCCATCATCGCCGAGTCCGACGGTGTCGTCACGGCAATCGAAGACCGCGGCAAGACCAAAGCCATCATCGTCGAAGACAAAGAAGGCGGCTCGCCTCGTGAATACCTCGTGGCGCCCAACACGGCACTCGCCGTGGCACCCGGCGACGCGATCAACCGCGGTGACCGGCTCTGCGAGGGGCATGTGGATCTCAAGGAACTGTACACCACGACCAATGACCTCGGTGTGGTGGCGCGCTATATCATCCGTGAGGTGCAGGCCATCTACTTCCCGACCGGCGATACCATCAATGACAAGCACGTGGAGCTCATCGTCCGCCAGATGTTCAGCCGCGTCCGCATCACGGACCCGGGCGATACCGAACTCCTTTCGGGCGACGTCGTAGAGAAGCGCAAGGTGCTCCGTGAGAACCTCGCGGCCAAGGACGCGGGCAAGACGCCAGCCTCGTTCGAACAGCTCGTCATGGGTATCACCAAGGTATCGCTGACCACGGAGTCGTTCCTGTCGTCAGCGTCGTTCCAGGAGACCGCCAAGGTGCTCATCGAATCGTCGCTGGCCGGCAAGGAGGACCCGCTACGCGGCCTCAAGGAGAACGTCATCATCGGTCGTCTCATCCCCGCAGGCACGGGCCTGAAGGAGGAACTCGAGAACGCCTAGGTTCTCTTTTACGGAATTTGGTATACTGGAGGGGTATCTGACCTGCTTTCCGCGTGGCTAAGAACGGCAAGAAGAAGAACAAGAAGAAGGACGACGACACGTCCGAAGGCGGCTTCTCCATAGGAGTCTCGCAGGAGACCCGCAACTCCATCGCGGGAATCCTGTGTTTTCTGATCGTCGTCGTCAGTATCCTGGCGTTCTGGGGCAAGGCCGGCATGGCCGGCACCTATTTTAACCAAGGCGCCCGTTCGCTGTTCGGCTGGGGATTCTTCATCATCCCCATCGCATTCGCGATGCTCGGGGTCGCGTTCATCAAGTCGGTCCACCGGCGGATCGCGACCTCGGCGGTCCTGGGTACTGTCCTGTTCGTGCTCGCGGTATTGGGCATTTTCTACTCCATCGGTCAGGCGGACACTGCCCAACGTATCATTCAGGGCGGGTGGTTGGGTGTGGCGCTCGGGTGGCCGCTGTTTTCGTTCCTCGGTTTCATCGCCACCATGGTCATCCTGATCGGTCTGGTCGTCGTTTCCATGCTTCTGACCCTGGACGTTCCCATCTATCAACTGTTCATGCGCTCCACGCCGGAGGAAGAGGCTGCGAAGGAAGAAGAGATGAAGGCCAGCGACATCCAGCAGTTGGTGGTCAAATCCGGCGGCAAGACCATCTCCGAACTGCCGATGCAGGTCCCGGCGGCAGCGCCGGTAGTCAAGAAAGACGAGACCCGCGAGTTCATGGTCAAAGCGATGAAATCAGGTAACTGGCGCGTGCCACCGACTGACTTCCTGTCGGTGGACCAGGACCACGCGTCATCGGGAGACATCAACGCCACGGCGGCCATCATCAAGCGCACCTTGGCGAATTTCGGCATCGAGGTGGAGATGGGCGAAGTGTCCGTCGGTCCGACGGTCACGCAGTACACGATGCGGCCGGCGGTCGGTGTCAAACTTTCACGCATCACGGCGCTGGGATCCGACCTGTCGCTTGCGCTCGCGGCGCATCCCATCCGCATCGAGGCACCCATCCCGGGAAAATCGCTGGTCGGCATCGAAGTACCCAACAAGAAGGTCTCATTGGTCGGCATGCGCAACATGCTGGAGGCTGACGCATACAAGAAGTCGCCGCTCCTGATGCCGCTCGCATTGGGCCGCGACGTATCCGGCGAAGCGGTCTTCGCGGGGTTGGACAAGATGCCGCACCTGCTCATCGCCGGACAGACCGGCTCGGGCAAGTCGGTCATGATCCACGGGCTCATCCTCTCCCTGCTCTACAAGTACGGGCCGGAGTTGTTGCGGTTCATCATGGTGGACCCCAAACGCGTGGAGCTGCCGCTCTATGACGGCATTCCGCACCTGCTTAAACCCGTCATCACCGACAACAAGAAAGTCCCGCCCATCCTGAAGCAGCTCGTGATGGAGATGGACCAACGCTATGTCCGCCTGCAAGAGGCCAAGGTCCGTGACATCGTCGGCTATAACGAACGTGCGGTGAAGCGCGACGAGCCGCTGATGCCGTTCATCATCGTGGTCATGGACGAGATGGCCGACCTGATGAAGACGTACGGCCGTGAAACCGAACCCGCTATCGTCCGATTGGCTCAAATGGCCCGTGCAGTCGGTATCCACCTCATCTTGGCTACCCAGCGGCCTGAGGTCTCGGTACTGACCGGGCTCATCAAGGCGAACATCAATGCCCGTATCGCGCTGCGTGTCGCCAACCAGCTGAACTCACGTATCATCATCGATCAGTCCGGCGCGGAGACGCTGTTGGGCAACGGCGACATGCTGTTCGTCGGCTCCGACACGGCTCAGCCGCGGCGTCTGCAGGGGCCGTTCGTGGCGACACACGAGATCGAGCAGGTTGTGAAGTTCATCAAGACGCAGGCCGAGGAACTGGGTATGACCGCCGACGAGGACCGTCTCGCGGAATCGTTCGAGAAACCAACCACCGGACCCGGCACGGGCATGGGCCTCAACGGCGACGGCGGAGAAGTGGAGGACGAGCGCTACGACGAGGCCCGCGCCATGGTCATCGATCTCCAGAAGGCGTCCGCATCGCTGCTCCAACGTCGCATGGGCCTTGGCTATGCGCGCGCGGCACGCATGCTGGATATCCTGGAATCCAAGGGTGTCATCGGGCCGGGCGACGGCGCTAAGCCGCGGCAGGTCTACATCTCGCGCGACGGTGCGGTCATCGGCGGTCCATCCTTGCAGAATCCGGACGTCGTCCATGCGGATACGCCGGAGGCGGAGCGTACCAATTAATCCATTCCCATGCTGAGTATTCTCATGGTCTGCGCGGTCATCGGGGTTGCGGATACGATGTACTTGATCTGGCATAAGTTCACGGGCACTGACGTGGCATGCATCGGGTTCCCGAAGGCATGGTGCCGGAAAGTGCAATACGCCCGCCAGTCGGTGACGATGGGCGTGCCGAACTCCATCTGGGGGTTCCTGATGTACGCTGCCATCCTGTTCCTGGTCGTAATGCAGCCGGCGTTCCCGCTTTGGCCGCTCAAAGCGATCGTCCTCATCGGATTTTTGTTCTCGCTTTACTTCACCTACGTGCAAGCGTTCGTCCTGCGTGCGTTCTGTACGTGGTGCGTCATCTCGGCATTGAACTTCTTCGTGATGTTCTGGGCCGTCTTCCTCCGCTAACGGTATGGTGCTGCCGTTCGGCCTCCATCCGATCATCAGGGTCACGGTCAGCCAACTGATCCATTACCGCTATGCGTTCTTCATCCCCGTCGCCATCTTCGAAGGGACGACGGTGGCGTTCCTGTCGGGCGTCCTGGTCGCGGCGGGCGTGTTCAACCCATGGGCCGCGTACTCCGTCCTCATCATCGGCGACCTCATCCCGGACTCCATCTGGTACTGGGCGGGACGGCACATGCACAAACGCGACCTGCTTAACCGGTTCGGGCATCACATCGGTGTCACAGAGCAACGTCTCGGATTCCTCCTGGACCTGTGGCGCAAGCATCCGTCCAAGACGGTCGTGCTTTCGAAGATCGCGTACGGCATGGGGGCGCCGATGCTGACGGCCGCCGGGTACGCCCGTATCTCGTGGAAGCGGTTCTATGGGACCGCGGTTCCCGTATCGGCGGTCCAGTACGGCATCCTGATGATGCTCGGTGCCGGTACGCATAGAACCTACCGCGCGCTGTTGCCGTACGTCCGATACACCGGGTTTTTGGCGGCCGTCTTCATCATCGTCATTCTGGTGGCTGCTGCGATCTCGTCCAAGAAGGCTCGCGACATGCTTGTCTCCGGGACGCAGACGCGCTAAGCTCTGGCGACACCAATAACCCATTTTCATGGCAAAAAAGGACACTAAGGGGGCGAAGGCGGACGCGGGCGAGAACCGGAACGTCTCGATGGCGATCGCGGAGATCCAGGAGAAGTACGGCGAGGGAAGCATCATGAAGCTCGGGGAGGCCAAGCGGGTGGATATCGACGTCATCCCGACCGGTTCCATCTCGCTGGACATCGCCCTGGGCGTCGGCGGGATGCCCCGCGGGCGCATCATCGAGGTCTACGGCCCGGAATCGTCCGGGAAAACGACCCTGGCACTGCACTTGGTGGCCGAAGTCCAGAAGATGGGCGGTGTCGCCGCATACGTCGACGCCGAACACGCCCTGGACCCCGAGTACGCCAAGCGCCTGGGCGTGAAGACCAGTGATCTGCTCATCTCCCAGCCCGACAACGGCGAACAGGCCCTGGAGATCGTCGAGACGCTGGTGAAGTCCGGCGGCATATCGCTCGTGGTCATCGACTCGGTGGCGGCACTGACGCCGCGCGCGGAAATCGAAGGCGAGATGGACCAACAGCACGTCGGTCTGCAGGCGCGGCTGATGAGCCACGCGTTACGCAAGCTCGCCGGCGTCTCCGCGAAGACGAACACGACCGTCCTGTTCATCAACCAGATCCGTCACAAGATCGGCATCATGTTCGGCAACCCGGAGACCACGACGGGCGGGTTGGCGCTCAAATTCTATTCCAGCGTGCGTGTGGAGATCCGGCGCGCCGCACAGATCCAGTCCGGCGAGAAGATCGTCGGCAACCGCGTCAAGGTCAAAGTCGTGAAGAACAAGGTCGCCGCGCCGTTCCGTACCTGCGAGTTCGATATCCTCTACAACGAAGGCATCTCCGGCCATGCCGACGTCGTGAACGCCGGCATCCAGTTCGCCGTCGTCCAGAAACAGGGAAGCTGGTACAACTACGGCGACGAGAAGCTCGGCCAGGGGATGGAAGGCGCCCGGAAGTTCCTCAAAGAGAACCCGAAGCTGGAGAACGAGATACGCGAGAAGATCTACGCCGCGTCCGCGGTAGTGGATGCTCAGCCGCTCAGCGGCGAGATGGGTCCGAAGGTCTTCAAGCGGTAG
>DATKOD010000010.1:0-17093 GCA_035524755.1 Minisyncoccota bacterium | reverse complement strand
TTCTGCTCCCCTGACGGCGCCTGCTGCGACTGGTACATCGCCGCGCCGATCTTCTGCGCCGCTGTCCCGAGCACGTCCGCCTTCGCTTTGATGTCGTCCAGCGAGCCGTCCTTCAACGCGTTCTTGAGCTCCATGACTTTGCCTTCGAGGTCCTTGGCGTCCGCCTCAGGCACTTTGCCTTTGTTGTCGTGGAGCATCTTCTCGGTCGTATAAACCAGGGTCTCGGCGGCGTTCTTGGTGTCGATCTCCTCTTTCTTCTTCGTGTCCTCGGCCGAATGCTCGGCCGCCTCACGCACCATGCGCTCTTTTTCGTCCTTGGAGAGGCCGGACGAGCCCTCGATGCGGATGGATTGTTCTTTGCCCGTGCCTTTGTCTTTCGCTTTCACGTGCAGGATGCCGTTGGCATCGATGTCGAACGATACCTCGATCTGCGGGACACCGCGGGGCGCCGGCGGGATGCCGTCCAGGATGAACCGCCCCAGCGATTTGTTGTCGCGCGAGAACTGCCGCTCGCCCTGCGTGATGTGGATCTCCACCGACGGCTGATTATCGGCCGCGGTCGAGAACACATTGGACTTCGCGGTCGGTACGGTCGTGTTCTTCTCGATCATCGGTGTCGCCACGCCGCCAAGCGTCTCAATGGAGAGCGTCAGCGGGGTCACATCCAAGAGGAGCACGTCACGGACGTCGCCGGCCATGATGCCTCCCTGGATTGCGGCACCAATCGCGACGACCTCGTCGGGGTTAATGTCACGGTGCGGGTCCTTGCCGAACAGCTTCTTGACCGCCTCTATGATGGCCGGCATGCGGGTCTGTCCCCCGACCATGACGACTTCGTCGATGTCCGACATCTGCATGCCCGCATCCTTGACCGCCTGCTGGGTCAGCTGGATGGAACGGTCGATGAGCGCCCGGGCAAGGTCCTCGAGCTTGGCACGGGTGAATGTGAGCGCGAAGTGCTTCGGACCGGACGCGTCCGCCGTGAGGAACGGGATGTTCACGTCCGTGGAAGAAACACTGGAGAGTTCGTGCTTCGCCTTCTCTGCCGCGTCCTTCAGGCGCTGGAGCGCCAATTGATCCTTGGAGACGTCTACGCCCTGGTCTTTGCGGAACTCGGACACGAAGTGGTCGATGATGCGCTGATCGATGTCATCGCCGCCCAGGTGCGTGTCGCCGCCGGTCGCTTTCACTTCGATGGTGTCGGCCGATACTTCCAGCACGGAGATATCGAACGTGCCGCCGCCGAAGTCGTAGACGATGATCTTCTCGTCCTTCTTCTTGTTGAACCCGTATGCCAGTGCGGCAGCCGTGGGTTCGTTGATGACGCGCTTCACCGTGAGTCCGGCGATCTCGCCGGCGTCTTTGGTGGCCTGCCGCTGGGAGTCGTCGAAGTACGCGGGTACCGTGATGATGGCCTCGGTGATCTTCTCGCCCAGTTTCGCCTCGGCGTCGGTTTTCAGTTTGGCCAACACCATCGCTGATATCTCCGCCGGTTTGTACCATTTGTCGGCCATCTTCACCTCCACCGCATCGCCGTCGCCCTTGCGGATCTCGTACGGGAGCAGCTTGAGATCCTTCTGGACTTCGGCGTCGGAGAACCGGCGTCCGATGAGCCGCTTGATGGAGTACAGTGTGTTGGTCGGGTTGGTCACCGCCTGCCGCTTCGCCGTCACGCCCACGTGCCGCTGCCCGTTCTTGTCAACCGCGACGATGGACGGCGTCGTGCGCATCCCCTCCGCGTTCTCCAGCACGCGCGGCGAACCGCCTTCCATGACCGCGACGCAGGAGTTGGTGGTACCCAGATCGATTCCGATGATTTTGCTCATATGATTATTGATAGATGATTACGCGGGCGGGACGGATGACTCGGTCGTGGAGCGTGAACCCCGCTCGGACCTCTTCTTTGACCTGATGGCTCGGGCCGCCCTCCACCATGTGGACCGCCTCCATCGTGTTCGGGTCGAATTTCTTGCCTTGTGAATCGATGCGCTTCGCTCCCGTCTTCTGTATCGCTGCTTCGAACTGCCGCTGGACCTGCTTGAGCCCCTTCAGCCACTCCGCCGGCGTATCAGGTGGCGCATGGGCGATCGCCTGTTCCAGATGATCGAGTACATCGAGCATGTCGGTGACGACGAGCCGAATACCGAACTTCGTGACCTCTCCGAGCTCACCTTCCATCCGCTTCCGATAGTTGTCGAAGTCGGCGGCGAGGCGGAGATATTTTTCGTGTTCATCCATGGTCATGCGCGGTAGGTGTCGGTGATACGGTTGGCGATCTGTGCGGCGTAGGTCATGAGTCCCAGGTTCTTGCGGTAGTCCATCCGCATCGGACCCACGAGCGTCAGCGTCCCCTGGTGGCCCTTGGGAAGACGGTAGCGGGAGACGATGACCGTCTCGTCGTGGACCTGGCGGTACGGGCTCTCGCTGCCGATCATGACTTTCGTGTCGGTATCGTGCTGATCCCACATCGAACGGTGCATCCGCTCGAACATGCTCTCGAACTGGTCGAAGAATTCGGTCAGCCCCACGACACGGTCGATTTCCCGGAATTCCGGGAACGTCAGCATGTTCGAGAGTCCGACCTTATAGGCGTCTTCGCGCTCGGACATGTTCGCCATCACCAGGTTGCCCGACAGTTCTCCGATGATGCGCGCCAGCGTCTTGTTGACCGTCTCGGGGTCCTTGTGGTCGATGCCCTGGAGCGCCTCGTCGACGCGGCGGCGCATCGCATGACTGACCGCCAACCCCTCGTTGGCGATGAGCGAGTTCACGTACAACCGGTAGGCCTTCGCGGTCGGGACACGCCCACCCGACGTGTGCAGCTGGGCCAAGAGGCCGACGTCTTCCATGTCGGCCATTTCATTGCGGATGGTCGCGGAGCGAACGTCGAACTGCCCGCCGGATTCGATGGTCTTGCTGGAGACGGGCTCGGCCGTCGCGATGTATTCCTCGATGACCCGGTTCAGGAGCTGTACCTGCCGGGGTGTTAGCAGTATCACCATGACACTGCCATTCTAGGAAATTAGCACTTTGGCGTCAAGAGTGCTAATTGTCCACAGGGATATTGACGTACCTTATTTTTATGGTACATACACGAACGGAGGTGATCGTGGACTGGAGGTTGCCCGACGGCGTGGACCGTATGGAGGTCAATGCCGCACTGACGACGTTGACGGAGCGTTGGGATGCGCACGCCGCGAATCTGGTCGTGTACTCGTTCCGGACACTCCCAAGCTGCAGCCCGCGGAAGTCCTATACCCGATACAGCTTCACGCGGCGCGGCAGCAACGTCAGCGGACTCACGCCACAGCACGGGAACGTGGACATCGGAAGCGAACGCGAAACCATGTACCGCGAGCACGGGTACGCGGCTCCCGACAAGTGTGCCCGGGTCGGCCAGTTCAAAGTGGAGCGCCGCGATCTCGGCGGCTCTATGCTCCACCTGATATTCCGCGAGTTCATGGACAATCTCGTCGATCCGCCGCCGCCCTACTGGTGCCTCACGTACCGCATCCGCGACCTCGGCGTGGTCGCGTTGGTACGGTACGACCCCGAACCGGCTCCTCCGACCTGGAGGGACCATCTGTACTATGCGTGGCTCGGACTGCGGCTGGGTGTCCGGTTCAAGATGACCAAGTGGAACCGCATCCCGACGATCATCTACATCGCCGGACAGTGCACACTTCGATGAATCCGCCCCGACTCCGGTCGGGGCGTTTCTTTTGCACATGCTATACTGGGACGATGAAGCTGAAGAAGCTGTGGAAATCTTTGGGACCGGGACTCATTACGGGTGCCGCGGACGATGATCCGTCCGCCATCGCCACATATTCCATCGCAGGAGCCGTTGCCGGCACCGGTCAGCTATGGATCCTGTTGTATATCCTGCCGTTCATGATCGCCGTGCAGAGCATGTGCGCCCGCATCGGCGCGCTGACCGGCTGCGGCCTCGCGGCGAACATCAAACAGCACTACCCGAAATGGCTTCTTCTGATCGCCGCAATCTCACTAGTGGCGGCAAACGTGTTCAACATCGGCGCTGACGTCTACGGTATGGCGGGCGCACTAAATCTATTCGTTCCCATCAAGATCGGACTTCTGGCCGTCATCATGGCGGCCTTCATCCTCTGGCTCGTCATTACGCTCAAGTACCGGCAGATAGAGCGCATCTTCAAATGGTTCGCGCTCTCCCTGTATGTGTACGGCATCGCACTGCTCATCGTGAAACCTGATTGGCCGATGATGCTGTTGCACACGCTCGTGCCGTCCCTCCAATTCAGTAAGGGAGCCCTCATCGCGCTGTTCGCGGTCCTCGGTACGACCATCTCACCGTACATCTTCTTCTGGCAGGCATCGGAAGAAGCGGAAGTCTCGGACGAGGGTCATCGTGTCCGCACCTGCAAGTACCACCAGATCCGGCCCGGAGTCCTGAAGGGCGTGGACCGCGACACGAATATCGGCATGATATCGTCCAATGTCATCTCGTTCTTCATCATGGCGTTGACCGCGTCCACCATCTTCCGTGCCGGCGGCGGGTCCATCGTCACCCTCCGGGACGCGGCACAGGCCCTCGTGCCCCTTGCCGGACCGTTCGCATCCATATTGTTCGCCATCGGATTGGTTGGCTCGGGCCTTCTGGCAATCCCCGTCCTTGCCGGCTCAGCTGCCTATGTCGTTGCCGAACTCATGGGATGGCCGGCGTCGTTGGACCGCCCGTTCAACCGCGCACGTCAGTTCTACATCGTGATCGTGTTTTCCGTCGTGCTCGGTATGCTCATGCCGCTGTTCGGCATCACACCCATCCAGGCGTTGTTCTGGACCGCCATCATCAACGGCCTCATCGCGCCCATTCTCATCATGCTCATCATCGACATGGCACGGAACCCCAAGATCGTCGGGCCGCACACCAGCAACGTGCCGACCTACATGCTCGGCTTGGGCACGCTCCTGTTCATGTTGACCGGCACTATCTTCCTGATATTTTCATGACGCCATGACCGTACGGCTCTACAATTCGCTCTCGCGGACCATAGAGGAGTTCACGCCCCGCCAGGACGGACACGTCCAGATGTTCGTCTGCGGACCTACGGTGTATGACTTCATCCACCTGGGCAATGCGCGCACGTTCACGGTGTTCGACGTCGTCGCGCGTTGGCTCCGGTATCGGGGCTTCGATGTCACATACATCCAGAACATCACCGACATCGACGACCGCATCATCGTGCGCTCGGCCGAACACGGCCAGGAATCCACGGCTTACGCACGTGCGTTCGACGACGCGTTCCGCGACGACATGCGGTCATTGGGCAATGATGCCGTCTCGCGATATGCGCGGGCGTCCGATCATATCCCTGAAGTCATCGCGCAGGTGAAACGGCTCATCGAGACCGGACACGTCTACCGCATCGACGGTGACGGGTGGTATTTCGATCTCAAAACGTTCCCCGACTACGGCAAGCTCTCGGGACGGACCGCGGCGGAAGCCGAAGATGCCGTCTCGCGCATCGATGATTCATCCAGGAAGCGGAATGTCGGCGATTTCTGCGTCTGGAAATCGTCCAAACCCGGCGAACCGCAATGGGACGATGCTCAGCTGGGTGCCGGCCGCCCCGGGTGGCACATCGAGGATACGGCCATCACCGAGAAGTACTTCGGTCCCCAGTATGACCTGCACGGCGGCGGTATGGACCTCAAATTCCCTCATCACGAAGCGGAGATCGCCCAGCAGGAATCCGCGTCAGGCAAGGTTCCGTTCGTGAGGTACTGGATGCACGCGGGATTTTTGGAGAACGCCGCCGGCAAGATGTCCAAGTCCAAGGGCAACATCACACCGCTGCGCACCGCGCTTCAGACGTACTCCCCTGCCGCGGTCAGATTCTTCTTCCTGTCCAACCACTACCGCGCACCGTTGCAGATGACCGATGCGTCGTTGGATGCCGCGGAGGCCGCGACACAGCGCATCGCCGAGCTTGCGGCACGCAGCACGGCGTTCCAATCGTCAGGCAAAGAAGATTCCCCCATCCTGCTGACCATCCGTGAGTCGCACCGAGCGTTCGAGGAGGCGATGGACGATGACTTCAATACGCCGGTGGCATTGGCCGCCGTGTTCTCCCTCGTCACGGAAGCGAACAAAGCCATCACGGACATGCACTTCGGCATCGAGTCCCAGGCCGCGCTCCGCGAATTCTTCACGCTCGTGTCTGAGCAATTGGGTATCGTCCCGCCAACCGCGGAGGCACTGCCTGATGACATCCGCGGACTGACGGACAAACGCGAACGCGCACGTTCCGAGAAGGATTGGGCAGGTGCTGATGCCATCCGCGACCAACTCTCCGCACTCGGCTACTCCGTCGACGACACGCCGTACGGCCCACTGGTGAAACGGAAATAGTCAATTCACCGTGCATCCACACGCCCCTTTGCGGGGGCGGTCCGTTTCCGTGATAATGGGACCGCTATGGCCGTCGTCGCCGCAGACAAACTTCCGCCGCAGAGCCTGGAAGCCGAGAAATCGCTCCTGGGCGCCGTGCTTGCCGATCGCGATGCGATCAGCCGCGTCGCCGACGTCGTGCGTGCCGAGGACTTCTACCAGAAGAGTCACCAATTGATCTTCGCGGCGGTGTTCGACCTGTTCGAGAAGCATGAGAACGTCGACATCCTGTCGGTGGCCGCACGGTTGGCGGATATGCAGCAATTGGACTCCTGCGGCGGTACGTCATACCTCACGCAACTCGCCGATACGGTGCCGCTGGCGGCGCATGCGCAGACCTATGCACGCATCGTCCAGCGCAAGAAGACCCTCCGTGATCTGGTGGACACAGCGCACCGCATTCTGGAACTGGGTCACCGTGAGGAAGAGGACGTCGACGCGCTCTTGGCTGAAGCGGAGCAGCAGTTGTTCGCCGTCACCCAACGCACCATCGGCCACCAGTTCGGAGCGATCGCCGGCCAGTTGGATATGGCGATGGACCGTATCCAGAACCAGGATGAGGGCGTCCTGCGCGGCGTCGCCACGCACCATGGCAAACTGGACGAGACCCTGGGCGGCTTCCAGCGTTCCGATCTCATCGTGCTGGCAGCGCGCCCGTCGGTCGGAAAGACCGCCTTCGCCATCGACATCGCGGGCCGGGTCGCCGCCCAACAGATTCCTGTCGGCATCTTCAGTCTGGAAATGAGCACCGATCAGGTCATCGACCGTCTCATCGCCACCAAGGCGCACACATCCCTGTACCGGCTGCGGACCGGCAAGCTGTCGCACGAGGGCGAGAACAACGACTTCCTGAAGATCACCAATGCCATCAGCGAACTGCGCGACATGCCCATCTTCATCGACGACACACCCGGTCTGAACGTGCTCCAGATGCGTGCGATGGCGCGGCGCCTCAAAGCTGAGCACGGATTGGGTCTCCTCATCGTGGACTATCTTCAGCTGATGAATGCCCGCCGGAACTACGACAGCATGGTCAACCAGGTCACCGAGATCTCGCGCGGTCTCAAGGGGCTGGCGAAGGAACTGGGCATCCCGGTCATCGCCATATCGCAGTTGTCCCGCGCCGTTGAAAACCGCGAGGGTAATCGGCCGCGTCTGTCGGACCTCCGTGATTCCGGCTCCATCGAACAAGACGCCGACGTCGTGCTGTTCATCCACCGTGAGGATAAGATCAACTTCCAGCGCGCTCAGGAAGAAGGCCGGCTGAACCAAGCGCAGCTCATCATCGCCAAGCATCGCAACGGTCCCACGGGCGAGATCGACTTCGTCATCAATCCTGATACGCTGGAATTCCAGATCGCCGACACCGTCCATGCGCCGGCGGACTACCTTTGATGGATTCTGCATTCTCCACGATATCGAAACTGCTCGAGAAACTTCCCGGCATCGGACCGCGGCACGCCGCGCGTCTCGTGCTCGCCCTTCTGGACCGTCCGCAGGCGGAGCTCGATGAACTGGGCAGTGCTATCCGCGACCTCAAAAAACGCGTTCTGCAGTGCCGCGAATGCTTCAACGTATCGGACGACGGTCTCTGCGCAATCTGCCGCAACAGCCGGCGTGACCTCAAGAGCATCCTCGTCGTCGAGAAGGTCACGGACCTGGAAGCGGTGGAGCGATCCGGCATCTGGAGGGGCGTCTACCACATCCTGGGTGGCGTCATTGCGCCCGTCGACGGCATAGGACCCGAGCATCTGCACATCCGAGAGTTAGCCGAACGCGTTGACCGCGTGCTCCAACAGGCAGGCTCGGTGGAACTCGTTCTGGCGACCAATCCGACGTCCACCGGGGAAATGACCGCGATGTACATCCGCGATATGTTCACCGGCACGCCGGGCGTGCAGACGACGCGTCTGGCGCGCGGCCTTTCGACCGGCACGCATCTGGAGTACGCCGATGAACTCACCTTGAAACATGCCCTGGACGCCCGTAAGTAAAAACCCCGTGAAACGGGGTTTTTACTTTGCGGAGATCTTTTCGATGATGACTTTCGTGAACGGCTGACGGTGACCCTTCTTCTTGTGGTAGCGGGTCTTGGACTTATAGCGGAAGACGAGTTTCTTCGAACCCCTGCCCTCACCGATGACCGATGCGGTCACCTTCGCGCCTTCGATGATGGGCCGGCCGATGATGGCTTTCTTGTCGTCGCCCGCCAGGAGCACCTGGTCGAACGAGACCTTCTCCCCTTCATGGACGAGCTTTTCGACGTCAAGAACGTCGCCCTCGCGGACGATGTATTGTTTTCCCCCTGTTTTGATGACGGCGAAGTCCATGCGAAAAATGCTCAGAAATGCTATCACAATCGGCTTTACGAGTCAACTACTTGGTAGCCCCGACGGGATTCGAACCCGTGTTCCTAGAATGAGAATCTAGTGTCCTGGACCGGGCTAGACGACAGGGCCGCTCGGACGGGTAGTATACCGGAAACCGGCCTATTTCGCAAGCCAGCGGGCGCTCTGACGTACCAGCAGGGTTCCGGCATCTTCGGGCCTCGCTATGATCTCTTTGACGATGCGCTCCATGCGGATGCCCTGGGAACCCTTCACCAGTACCACGTCGCCCGGACGGATGAGCCGCTGGACCTCCGGTGCCGCGTCACGTGAATTCTCGAACCGGCGGATATGGTCAGCGGACATCTGGTCAGCCGCGGCAGTCTCGTAGAACCGGGCGGCTTCGCCCACGCAGACGAGGATGTCCGCGACAGCTGCCGCCATCGTGCCGACCGCCTGGTGCGCCTGCACGCTGTGCCCGCCCAGTTCCAGCATGTCGCCCAGGACCAGCACCTTGCGTCCGGTGAGGGCACGGACGGAATCGATGGCAAGATGCATCGCCGCCGGCGATGCGTTGTACGAATCGTCGATGATGACGGAATCCTTGATGCCGTCCAGGATGCGCATCCGGCCCGCAGGGGGCGTATATTGCGCGAGCGCATTGACGGCTTCTGCGGTACCGATGCCCATGACGCGTCCCACCGCGATGGCAGCCAGCGCCGAACCTGCAGCTCCTTTGCCGATGGTGCCGCGGATGAGGACCGGCATCGTGGTGGAACCGACGCTCACATTGAACGATATGCCGGTCGGGCGTACGCCGCTTGATCGTATTTCGGGTTCTGACGCCTGCACGTCGGCTCCTGCACCGAACCCGTATGTGCTGACCGGTGCCGATGATGCTCCCCGCATGTCCAATACCGCCAGGTCGTCGGCGTTCAGGACGACGTGCCCGTCTGCGGGGACGACCCGCACCAGGTGGCTCTTCTCCTGCGCCAAGTGCTGAGCCGACGAGAAGAACTCCACATGGACCGGTACCTCGCCCACGCGGGTGACCACCGCGATTTCCGGTACGAATCGTTCAGCAAGCGTCTTGATGTCGCCGGGGCGATCGGCACCGTACTCCAGGACGATGACCTCCGGCGGACGGCGCTCCCACAGCAGGTTCATCTTCGCCCGTGTCATCGCTTTGAGCCAGAACCATGGACTGCCGCCCAACCGCTCGTACTCCTCCATCGGAACCCCAACGATGGTCGCGGGTACGCCAAGCTCGGTGTTCAGATTCGCCGCAGCGGTGCGTACGCGGAACTTCACGGCCAGGACCGCCGCGATGGCCGATCGGGTCGATGTCTTGCCGGCATTGCCGGTGACGACGACAAGGCGCGGTTTATAGCGCCATACGTAGATCTTGGCGCAGAGCGTGAACCACCAAGTCAGAAATGAAGTCATCGGGTGGGAGGGACGTTGAGGTAGTTGAGCAGGAACATCGCGATGTCCTTGAAGACCGGCGAGAGCGAGTCAGCGGCGTACGTAATGCCCTGTGGTTTCTCCATGCGGATGAAGATCGTGAACTTCGGGTTCGACGCCGGCGCGAACCCTGCGAAGCTGTGGTTATACTGTCCTTCCAGGTAGCCGCCCTGCGGACTGGCGATCTGTGCGGTGCCGGTCTTCCCGGCGACATCATAGTGCGGTATGCGTGCTTTGTCGAAGCCGATATCCACGACCGAGACGAGCATCGAGCGGAGGGTCGCGGCAGTCGCAGCCGAGAACGGCGTGCCGATGACGGTCGGTTGTGTGTCGGTGCGGTTGCCATGGTCGTCGATGATGGATGCGACGACGTACGGTTTCATCAGTTTACCCCCGTTAGCGACGGCAGAGTAGAAATTCACCATCTGCAACGGCGTTGCGGTGATGCCCTGCCCGAACGCCGCGGTCAGGAAGTTGATCTGCCGGCCGGTGTACAGGTTGTCGATGTTCCCCGCCGACTCGCCGGGCAGGTCCACGCCGGTCGCCTGGCCGAACCCGGCCGCGACGACACCGTCGAGGAATTTGTCGTTCCCGATGAGTTGCTCCGCGTACATGGCACCGGTGTTGATGGATTTTTCCAGCACCTGGGTCATCGTCACGAGTCCGAAATGTCCTTCATTGAAATTCTTGATGGTATATCCGTCGATGACGACGTCGCCCACATCGTTGAACGTCGTCGTGGGCTTCACCGCACCGACCTCGAGACCCGTCGCCATCGTGACCGGCTTGAATGACGAACCCGGTTCGAACGGTTCAAGCGCCCCGTCCATGAAGTTGCCCACCGGCGTGCTGCCGTACGCGTTCGGATCGAACGTCGGCAGGTCCGCCAGCGCGAGGATCTTGCCCGTCATCGGATCCTGCACGACGACCGTGCCTGACGCCGCGTGGTACTGCGCGATGACGGCGGCCAGCCGCTGCTCTACGTATGCCTGGATGGTACGGTCGATGGTCAGTTGGACGTCTTCCGGACGCCGCGTCGTCGGGTCGTTCGCCGATGACGCACCGACCAACGTCCCCAGGTGTCCGAGCAGGTCCAGTCCCCCCGACCGTTCGTTGCCCGACAGTTCAGGATCGTACGCCGCCTCGATACCGTACTGCCCTTCGCGCCCGTTGTCGCCGTATCCGAGGAACCCGATGACGTCCGCCGCCAACGTGCCGGCCGGATAGACCCGGTCCGTCTCATATCCGACGGCCACACCGGCCGCATGCAGTGCCGATACCGCCGTGACCTGCGCGTCGGTCAGGTTATGCGCAACGACGCGACTCGATGTGCCGCCCGCATCGATCGCTTTCAGGATGGTGTCGCGATCGGCGCTTGCGGCCACCGAGAGTTGCGTCGCGAGCTGTCCCGCATCCATGGTCACCTTCGACGGCACGACGGTCAGCACCGGCACACGCCGGTTGGTCGCCACGACGAACGGCGTTCCGTCGCCGTCAGAGAGCATGATGTTCCCGCGCACCAGGATGCTGGACGTATTACTGGCCTGTGCCGCTGCGGTCTGCGCATACACATCATGCCGTTGAAACGAAATAGTGAACAAACGCCATACGACGACGGCGAACACGGCGAATACGCCTGCAATCACGAGCGCCAGGCGCGCGGGTTGGATCTTCCGATACATTGAGGAGTTCCTAGCGGGCGGCGACCGCGTCAGACTGCACGAGATACACCGTATGCTCCGCAGGCACCATCCCCTGCGCGGTCGCAAGCGTCTGGAGGACTGTACGATCGTCCAGTTGAGCCTGTCGGGCGGTCAGGTCATCTCGGGCACTCTTCTGCGAGATCAGCTGGTCTTGCGCGGTTTTCAGCCTCCAGGTGTCAGCGGCCAGCATGTTCGCCTGTACCACATAGTATACGAGCAAAAAAAGCGCGACAACACCGAACACGATGATGGGCATCGTCAGCAGCGGCCGTGCGGTGGTAAGGGTTCGGTGGTTCGGATTCATGAAATGAGTTTTCTGACCAATTTGAGTTTTGCGGAACGTGCGCGGGGATTGTGCTTGATCTCATCCCACGTCGGTCGTATCGTCGCCCGCGTCACCCACTCGACGCGTCCCGCCCTCGTCGCTTCCTTGAACAGCTCACGGACGAGACGGTCTTCCAGACCATGGAACGAGATGACGGCCAGCACTCCCCCGGGTTTCAACGTATGGATGGCGGCGGTCACTCCCCTTCGGACGTTGTCCAACTCGCCGTTGACCGCGATGCGCAGCGCCTGGAACGTCTTGGTCGCCGGGTGCAGCTTTCGGTGGCGGTACCAGTTCGGCACAGCGTCCGAGATGACGGTCACCAGATCGCCGACGGTACGGAGGGGGGCAGCTCGCCGGGCAATGACGATCGCCGCGGCGATCTGACCGGCGAACTGCTCCTCCCCGTACTCACGCAGGATCCGTTCCAACTCCTCGACAGACTCGCTGTTCACGAGTTCGCCGGCGGTCACCGCCACCGTCTCGGGATTGAACCGCATGTCCAGCGGCTCGTCCGGACGCATGAACGAGAACCCCCGTCCCGATGCCTCGTAGTGCAGACTCGATGGGCCGAGGTCGAACAGGATACCGTCTGGCACCACGTGGTGCGTGCGGCAGATGTCCTCCAGGTTTGTGTACGAATCGTTGACGACCGTCACGGTATCGCCCAGCTCCGGGTGCCGTGTGCTGAACTCGCCCGCGATGACCGGGTCCCATTCGATGCCGATGACCCGCGCACCGCGGCCCGCCAACGCCGTCGCGTGACCGCCGCCGTTGAGCGTGCAATCCACGATGACCGAGCCGGGCTTCGGATCCAACGCGTTGATGACTTCGTTGAAAAGAACCGGGGTATGGGTGTGGTCCGCCATCAGATAGTGCCCAGATCCCCCAACTTCTGAGCGATTTCGTTGCTGTCCCTGTCCAACTGCTTCTTGTATGCCGTCCACGCGTCTTTGTCCCACAGTTCCAACCGCGTGTGGACGCCGGTCACCACCACATCCCGGGTGAGCTTCGCGTACCCCTTCAGATGCTCCGGAATGAGGATGCGGCCCAGGGCATCGAACTCGACTTCATGCGCCCCGGACAACAGCAGACGTGCGAATGAACGGCTCTGCGCTTGGGCAACGGGCAGGGCGGCGAGTTTTGCCGCGAGCGCGCCCCATTGACGGGACGGGAAGAGCCACAGACAACCGTCCAGCCCGCGGGTGAGAACGGCGCCCTTGCCCAGTTCGCGGCGTAACTTCGCCGGGATGGACAGGCGCTTCTTCGGGTCCAGGCTGTGCGTGTATTCGCCGATGAGCATGCGGTACGCGCCAGCTGGTATCCCACTTCATCCCACCAGCTGACACTATGATACCATCGTATCCCACTTCGTGCTCAAGTCCAACTGTGGACAACGAAAACGGCCCCGTTGGGGGCCGTTTTCCGTGGTGGGTGATGCTGGATTCGAACCAGCGACCTTTGCAATGTGAATGCAACGCTCTAACCAGCTGAGCTAATCACCCGAGATCTTACTATACCACGAAAATGCCGGTCACTCCAGCTCCAACTTATTGATGATCTTGCGGTGAGGTCCCTCCAGGAGTACGCGCAAGAATCGGTCGAACATCTTGTAACGATATAGGAAGTCCTCTTTTTCCATGACACCGAACCGTATCTCGGTGCCCATATCAGCCTCCAGGGACTTGAGGAATTTCACGAGACGCGCACGGTCGATGTCATCCCCGACGATAAGAAGGTCCGCAGGCGTCTCATACGTGAGATCATCCGGGCGACTCACGAAAATGCCGGCCAACACCGCGAGCTTCACACGACCCAGCGCATTGATACGCCTGATCAAGCGGTCGTTCTCCGCCGGCGACGGCTTCAGGACCAGGTCGCGGAGCTCCGTGTAGAAATCGAAGTCCGTGTTGAGCAGGAACCGATCGGCCGAATGCCCGGGGCCGCGCATCTTCTTCACCATGCCGATGTCGCGCAATACGTTGAGCTCGCGCCGCGCGATGAACGCCGGCTCCTGGATGTGCGCGGCGAGTTCCGCCATGCTGAACGTCGCGGGATGTTGACGGTAGAAAAGCTTCAACAGCTTCACGCGGACGCGGGAACCGAACAGGTTGTCCAGAATCGTTTTTGACATTGGTGACGACGTGTCCGACAATGACGGCGGACGCGCGGATACCCTATCCTATCGGTCCGCGGAGCGCAAGATGGAAAAATTCACTCTCACCCCGTCGCACGAAGAGATCGTCGTCAACACCGGCTCGCATGAGGGTGCGATCGATCTGTTCTCGTACGACGCCGATCTGGAACCAGCCGCGCGCAACCTGGGCTCGCTGTTCATCCTCGGCTGGCGCACCGACGATACCGACACCATGGGCTACATGGTGTCGCTCATCGCCGCCATGGCGCGCCGCGAATACTATGCGCAACCGGACGCCAACCCCCGCGATGCGTTCACGCGTGCACTGCGTAGGGTCAACGAAGTCGTCGATGAATTCTTCAAATCAGCCGGCGCCAAACTGTCGGTCGGCATCGTGGCGCTGCCGGGCAACACCATCCTGGTGTCCAAGCTCGGCGCGTTCAAGGTGCTGTTGGCGCGCAACGGGTCCGTCATCGACATCCTCAACAACGTGCTCCTGTTCTCCAAGGAACACCTGGAGAAACGCCGGTTCTCGAGCGTCATCTCCGGTTCGGTCCAACCGGGCGACCGGCTCCTTGCCTACTACCCGTCCAAGCCCGTGACCGCTCGCGAGCGGCAGATCAAGATGTGGATGTTGGCGCAACCGGAGACCTCATTGCGTACGCACCTGGAACGTCTCGGCCAGGAACACCCGACATTTTCCGCATCGTTCGTCCATGTGGACATGAAATCGACGCCGGCGATGGTCGAAGAAGAAACACCGACCATCGAACCCGTGCTCGCATGGGCGCCGCGGCAGGCGTCGCCTGAGACCATCGTCCCTGTGACCGCATCCGCACCTGCGCATGTACCGGAGCCGGCCATCGAGGAAATCCCCAATATCATCCCCGCCGAGTTCTCCCGCGGCTCACGGGAGCACCGCAGTCTGAAGCTCCTCTCCAACCTGCGGTTCGTACGCCTGGACACGCGGGGCAAAGCCATCATGCTCGGCATCTCCGCGCTGGTCATATTCGGCGGCGTGGTCTTGGTGCGTTCGGTCTGGTTCACCTCGCCTGAAGAGATGCACGCACGGGCAGCACTCTCAAGCGCACGCGATGATCTGGCGGCGGCACAGAAGACGTCCGGCGCCGATGCACGGAATTTGCTCCTGAAGGCGCTGGGCATTCTCACGGGCGATACCGCACTGAGCGACAATGGCGATGCGACCAAACTGTCGGCATCCGTCATGGACGCGATGGACAAGCTCGACAACGCCCAGGCCGCATCGCTTTCGGTGCTCGCTCAGCCCGATCCGAAGACCGATGCCATCCAACTCGCCGTCTGGGCATCGGCATCGCAGTCGCTCTGGACGGTCACCACATCATCGGACAACACGGTATCGGCCGTACAGTTCCGCGACGGCACGGCTGCGACACGCGTGAAGCTCGACAGCGCGCCCGATATCCTCCTCGGCTGGAAGGACGGTGTATTGGCCATCGATCGCGCCGCACGTTCCGTCACCCGCGTCTCCGGCGGCACGGCGAAGTCCTACACCATCCCGACCCAGGAGAACATCCTGGACGCCGCGCAGTTCGCCGACAACCTGTACGTGCTCACCGATGCATCCATCCTGAAGATATCCGCACTGGACACCGATAAACCGGTCACCAAAGAATGGCTTACGGTGCCGACGGACTTCGTGGCGGGCGGCGCGCGCATCATCGTCGACGGCAACGTGTATACGATGTCGCCCACCGGCACGCTGGTCACCTACTACAAGGGCGAGAAGAAGACCTCGATCGAAACGACCCTGACGCCATCGGACTCCTGGCGGCTCATTCCGGGTGGCGCGGGCTCGTTCGCCATCGCCGACACCGGCCGCATGCGCATGTACGAGTTCTCCGTCGCCGACGGTACGCTCACCCGCACGCTCAAGGTGGACTCAGACCAGCCGCTGGTCCTGATGAACGAAGGTCCCGACGGCACCGCCATCGCGGTCACCCGCGACAACCGCATCTGGCAGGTCAGATGACAAAACCGCCCCGAGGGGCGGTTTTGTGATGAGCGGGTGGTTATTTGAGTTCCACCACGGCGCCGGCGTCCTGGAGTTTCTTCTTGATCTCCTCGGCCTCGGCCTTCTTGACGTTCTCTTTGACGACGGAGTTCTCCTTGTCGGTCATGTCCTTGGCTTCCTTCAGTCCCAGGCCGGTGACCTCGCGGAGCACCTTGATGACCTGGATCTTCTGTTCGCCCGGCTTGACCAGCACGATGTTGAACTCGTCCTTCTCTTCCGCACCGGCGCCGCCGGCGGCGGGTGCCGCTGCCGCGAACGACGCGGCGGAGACGCCGAACTTCTCTTCCAACGCCTTGACCAGCTCGTTGAGCTCGGTCGCCGTCATTTTCTCGACGGCTTCGATGAATGTGGTTTTGTCCATGGTTGATGTTACGCCGTCTTCTGCTTCGCGATCTGGTCCAGCACGACGGCGAGTCCGCGGACCGGATACTGCAGCATGCCCATGAGCCGGGCGATGAGTTCATCGCGGGTCGGCAGGGTCGCCATGTCGATGAGCTCGGCCTGCGTGACGGCGTGGCCGTCCGTGTAGGCGGCGTAGAGCTTCAGCGAGGGGTTGGCCTTGGCGAACTGGTACAGGACTTTGGCGACCGCGAATGCGTCACCGTGGCCCAACACCAGACCCATGGAACCTTCCACGCCGAAGACGTCGACCCC
>DATKOD010000009.1:0-13188 GCA_035524755.1 Minisyncoccota bacterium | reverse complement strand
GATCCTCCCGGGCACCGGGGCGGATGTCCTCGTCGACAATGTCGACCACCGGTTGTTCGTGTCCGACCAGGCCAACAATCGTGTGCTCGTCTACGACCTGAACTCCGACGATTCACTGGTCAGCCACACGCCGACCATCGTACTCGGTCAGCCGGATTTCATGTCAGATTCCACGGCCCATACGGCGTCGAGTCTGGACGGTCCGAACGCACTGACGTACGACTCGAGCGGCCATCGTCTCTTCGTCGCCGACGAGCAGAACCAGCGTGTCCTCGTGTTCGATGCGACTCCGGGTGTCATGGCCAGCGGAGAGGCCGCGAGCAAGGAATTGGGACAACCCGACATGACCTCTTATGGGGGATGTTCTGACCCTACTGCGAGTTGCTTCAAATCCCACATCCGTGGGCTTGCATACGACGGTGATAACCACCGGCTCTTCGTTTCTGACGGAGCCAATCGGCGTGTCCTCGTGTTCGACGTCGGAACGACGATGGACGATATCACGAACGGGCAGGATGCATCGCAAGAACTCGGATATCCGGCCGACGGCGACAGATTCAGCACCGGGAACGGCTGTACGGGGTTACCGTCCGCATCTTGTTTCAACGGTGAAGCGGGAGGTCTCGCATATGACGCCACGGGACAGCGACTGTTCGCCGCCGATAACGGGACCTACCGCGTACTCGTCTTCGACGTTACTCCGGGATTCGCGGACGGAGAGGATGCATCCAAAGAACTCGGTCATGCGGACGGTCCGGACGCGTTCGTTGCCTTCAACGGTTGCAGCGGTAGTCTCACCGCAGCATGTTTCGGTACGCTCGCGGGCCTTTCATACGACCCGGCCATCCATTCGTTGTACGTCGCTGATGCGGACAACAACCGCGTCCTCGTGTTCGACGTCGGAACGACGATGGACGATATCACCAACGGACAGGATGCGACCGACGTGTATGGAGCTCCGGATTTCACCACCCCCGGCACCGGCGGCGGTGATGCATCTTCCTTCTCGCCTTCGGGACTTTCACACGGCAGTGGTTTGTTCATCGCTGACCCCACGAATTACCGCGTTTTGGTGTTCGGCGAGGCGGGCCCATCTCCCACGCCGCTGCCGGAAAAGCATGCGGTCGATGTCGTCGGCCATGTTGACGAGAGCGGCAACCCGGTATTCACAGCAGCAACGGCCGACAACGGCGGGGGCACGCCGAACGCACAGGGCCTGAATATCCCTGGCCACATCGCGCTGGATACCGTCCACCATCGATTGTTCGTTGCCGATACCCTAAATGCACGCGTGCTGGTGTACAATCTCACGACATCGAACACATTGAAGGACCATACCGCGGACTTCGTGTTGGGGCAGAGCGGGTTCACGACGAAGACAGCGTCAACATCCCAGACCGGCATGGATGCACCCGATGGACTCGCATATGACGCCGTCAACGACCGGCTGTTCGTGTCCGAGATGGAAGGCACCTTGGGCAACAACCGTATCCTGGTCTTCGACACTTCGACCATCCATAACGGTGATCCCGCTGTGCACGTTCTCGGCCAGCCGAATTTCGACACGTCGGGCGGCCATACGACGCAAGACGGTTTCTCGAGTCCCACCGGCCTTGCCTTCGATGCCACGACAGAGCGCCTCTACGTGAGCGATTACAGCAACAGTCGAGTGCTCATCTTCGATGTGCGACCATCCGGCGATGCCATCGACATCTGCAACAACGGGACGTCCACGACCGGCATCGCCGACGGAATGGCTGCATCCTGCGTGTTGGGTCAGTCGACGTTCACGGATGCCGGATCGAACGTAACGCCGACCGGAATGGCGTATCCCGACGGCGTTGCCGTTGATGAGGCGCATCAGCTCGTCTATGTCGCGGATCAGAACAACAATCGCATCCTCGTCTTCGATCTTTCCGGGACCATCACGGACGGAATGTCCGCGAGCAACGTGCTCGGACAGACCAATTTCACGTCCGGTTCGCCCGGGACGGCGCAAGAAAGTATGGACGACGGTACCGCGCCGGTCTATGACCCCGGTTCCGGCCATCTGTTCGTGTCCGACTACAACAACAATCGCGTCCTGGTGTTCGATGTGAGCTCGATCACCGACGGGCAGCCTGCCATAGACGCGTATGGACAGACCGATTACTCGAGCAGCACAGGCGGGACGAGCGATGTGAAGCTCAGCAATCCGTACGGTCTGGCGTACGACACCGCGCATTCGGCACTGTGGGTCAGCGATGAAAGCAACAATCGAGTGTTGGATTTCGGTACTGTGATACCGGCAGGCGGAACACACTCGCCCTCGTCCGTGTCGCAGACGGGGTTCATTCCAGTCTCCATCTCCGTGAACAGCGATGCGGCGTCGACCGGCACTCGGAATGTGCTCGTCACGCTCAACGCGAACGCTGATTCCGCATTCGCCGGCACGGTCCGCGTGCTCCTTTCCAATGACCCGACATTCTCCACCTACGCTCCGTTCACGTACACGTTCCCACAGCGTGATGCGACGGGCAACATCATTCAGGCCTGGAAGCAAACCGTCGGGTGGGACCTGTGCTTCGGCGGCGGCGAGGGGCCATGCAATCCGGGCAGCCGCACGGTCTATGCCCGCTTCTATGTGAACACGCCGATACCCGCACCGGCGCTCATACCGACTCCTACGCCGGTACCGTCTCCGGTTTCGATGCTCCGCGAGACGCTTGCCGACACGTTCAGCTCGCCGTTTACGAACTGCTTCACCGACGCCGACTGCACGGCGGTCGGCGGCTATTGCATCAACCGGGTCTGCAAGGTTCCGGCGAACAACGCGCCGCCGTTCTGCGCGGACCGGTGTGCAGCATTGCCGTATTGCCCGCCGGGTTCCACGACCTGCGGGGGACACAACGTCGCGGTGAACGGCACGACCGTCCATGTGACCGACTGCCGCGGCATTGCCACCGGCAAACACGGGGGAGTCATCAGCTACTGTTCAGAACCGGCGACACCGCCGACCCCGGTGCCTACGCCATCACCGGTCCCGACACCGACGCCACGGCCCGGGGGTACTCCTGTGCCGCCGGCTCCCACGCCGACTCCCACGCCGGTTCCGACACCGTCGCCAACCCCGGCTCCCTTGGTCGTCTCTCCCGCGACCGTCAGCGTACTTCCGAACGTCACCGCGATCCTCAGCGCCTCAGGGGGCACGGGCGCGTATTCATGGAGCGCAACCGGCGGAACCATCGTCGGAAGCGGTGCGCAAGTCGGTGCGACGTTCATCAACGGCACGACGGAGACCGCGACGCAGACCGTCACGGTCACGTCCGGCGTCCAGACGGCGACGGCGACGGTCCAAGTTGCCGGCATCACGACGTTCCAAGACTCGATCGATCTCCTCGGGCAACAAACAGGAGGTCCTTCGGTGACTATCAACGGAGGAGCGAACATCACGACCGATCCGCATGTGACATTGACCTTTGCACATGGCTTCCCGCAGGTCGCATCGAGCTCCGTGGTGATGCAGGTGGCGGATACGCTCGAGGGACTGCCGACCGCACCGGTACAACCGTTCCAGAAAGTCATGCCGTCGTGGTACCTGTGTTCCGATCCGACCTACTGTCCGTCGGGGCTGTACACGGTCTACGCCACGTTCAGCGCACCGGGCGGTGTCACGTCGCCGGTGACGCTGGGCAGCATCACGTACCTTGCGACGTCATCGTGGCCGACATCAGGAATGACCGTCGACAACGGAGCGACGACGACCGACACGTCCGATGTCACGCTCACCCTGAATCCGTGGTTCGACCAGCCCGGCACACAGGTGCTCGTCAGTAGTCTGCCGGATCTCTCTGATGCCGACCCGATCTCATACTCGGCGACGGTTTCGTGGAACCTATGTTTCGGACTTCCCGCATGTGACGCCGGCACGCGGACCGTGTATGCGGAGTTCATCAATCCGGCCGCGGGATGGACCACGACGACATCTCCTATCTATCAGGCCGCCATCACGTACGGTCCGCCGACTCCCACGCCGACACCGCAACCGGCGATTCTCATCAATGCAGGGGCTGACCGGACATCCAGCAGATTCGTCCGGCTGACGTTCTCCAGCCCGTTCACGGGTCCCGGTGTCACGATGAAGCCGGTGAACGGCAGTGACCTCGCACCCGAAGACCGGGACCTCTTGGCGTCGCGCGGCGGCGGCGTGAAGAGCCAGCCGGATCCCGTCGAACCGCAGACGCTCACGACGCCGTTGGACGGCATGCCGGTTTCCCCGCCGCTCGAAGGGACTTCGCCGCTGACATCAGCCATGATCGTCGGGGTCGAGGCGGCCTCATCCTCGGGGTCAGCGAACATCGCATCGTTGAAGGCGGGGACGGAACGACCGTTCATATCATCGGTGACCGGGTGGGACCTCTGCAGCGGTGCGGCAGTCTGTCCGCAAGGACTCTACCGTGTCTACGTGCAGTACTATGCGCCGGGCGCGGTGACCAATACATCGCTGGGTACCCGCGCTGCGTTGGACGATCTAACGTCGGACATCTACACCGACAGCATCCTCCTGGCCGCTGCGACGCCGACTCCTACGCCGTCCGCGACGCCGGTTCCGAGCCTCACTCCGGTACCATCGGAAAGTCCGATGCCGAGCGGTTCGCCGGCACCGGTATCCTCACCGGTCATATCGCCGACGATTCCGTCAACGCCATTCTCGGGCATCATCGGCGCCGTGCAGGCCATCGGCGCCGCACTGGCGCCCGCGCAATCGGTCGCAGCACCGTTGGCCGTCGTCTCAGCCGTTGCGGTCGTCGCGACAGCGATCACCGCGCTGGTGCCGATCGTATCCGCTTCCGGTCTGGGAGGCACGTTCGCATTTGCGTGGCAATGGCTCCTGGGCGGTCTCGGACTGCTCCCGAAGCGTAAGAAGGTGTGGGGTACGGTGTATGACGCGAACACGAAGCGTCCCATCCCGTTCGCCACCGTGCAGCTGTTGGACCGCAATCACCGTGTCCTGGAGACGCGTGCGGCGGACCGCGACGGCCGCTACGGATTCTTGACCACGCCGGAATCACTTCTGGCGCAAAACGTGCAGATCCTCATCGTGGCGAGTTCCGGCGGATACCGGTTCCCGTCTCTCACGCCGCCGTCCATCGATACCTTCGTGTACAGCAATCTCTACTACGGCGCGCTCATCACGGTCAGCCAGGACACGCTCATCAACTTCGACATCCCGATGGACCCGCTGAAACCGTCGGTGGCGCCGTTGGTGCTGAAGTCACCGTCCATCGCGCTCGGTGCGAGCGTCGCCGCGGTCGCCGACGCAGGCTTCTGGATCGGCCTCGTGATGATACCGGTCAGCTTCCTGGTGAATCCAAACCCGTTCACGTTCGGGACCGTGTGCTTGTTCCTCGGCGCCGCGTGGCTGCGGTTGTTCGGCATCACGGAGCGTCCGTTCGGCACCGTCACCGATGCACAGACCGGACGTCCGATGCCGTTCACGCTCGTGACGCTCAATGACATGACCGGCAAGCGCGTCGCGTTCACGGTATCCGACGAGCGCGGCCGGTACTTCCTCATCGTGAACCGGGGGACCTACGAGCTTGTCGCATACTCGTCCGCAACGGTCATCCCGCCGCGGCAGCTCAAACGCATGCTCGACGTACGCAAGGGATGGATCACGCAATCATTGAAGATCTGATGCCAATCCCGTTCAAAAAAGTCTTCCTTATTATCTTGGACGGATTCGGTCTTGCCGGGCCCGAACCCGGCAATGCCATCCTGAACGCAGGTGCGCCGTTTTTGGAGTCCATGATGGCGACCTATCCGTCGTTCGCCATCGATGCGGCAGGACTCGTCGTGGGCCTGCCGTGGGGTCAGCCGGGAAATTCCGAGGTCGGACATTCGGCGATCGGCACCGGGCGCATCGTCATCCAGGATCTCGCCCATATCAACGGAGAGATACGGAGCGGTGATTTCTATAAGAATCCCGCGCTCATGGAGGCGATGAAGCACGCGAAAACCAACAAATCCGCGCTCCATCTGATGGGGTGCACCAGTCCGGGCGGCATCCATTCCCACGTCGACCATCTCATCGCTCTCCTGGAAATGGCGCACCGGAACAGCATCGAACACGTGTTCATCCATTTCATCGCCGATGGTCAGGATATGCCGCCGCAGGATGCGGTGAACGTCGTCCATACGCTGGAGCCGTTCATGAAGAAGGCGGGGGCCCGGTTCGCATCGGTGCAGGGACGAAGCTACGCGATGGACCGCATCAACAACTGGAAACTCACCGAGCAGGTGTGGCATTCGGTCGTACTGGGCGATGCACCGCCTATCATGGACGTTGAGCCATACCTGAAGAAGGCGTACGCGGCAGGGGAAACGGACTATTCCGTGAAACCTGCCACGGTCGTCGCAGACGGCAAGCCGGTAGGTGCGGTGGCCGACGGCGATGCGTTCATCTTCTTCGATTTCCGCAATGACCGTGTCCGTCAATTAGCGGCTCCGTTCGTACTCGGCGCTCATTTCGATTCTTTCGACAGAGTCCGACCGCCTAAAAACGTCAAAGTGGTGACAATGACGAAATACGCAGAAGAATACACGGTTCCGTACGCCTATGCGGCGCCGGACCTGCCGAACACGCTCGGGCAGATCGTATCCGAAAAAGGCTGGGGGCAGTGGCGTATCGCCGAGAAAGAAAAGGAAGCGCATGTGACGAACTTCTTCAACGGCGGGTGCATCACGGCATTCCCCGGAGAGCGGCGTGACATCGTTTCGTCCCGGATGATGAAGGGACGGGAGTACATTGAGCATCCGGAGATGTCGGCGGCAAAAATCGTGGAGTCCGTGGAGGAGCATGCAAAAGATGCATCAAGACTCTATGTAGTCAATTTCGCGAACCCCGACATGATCGGACACGCCGGCGACCTGAAGTCGACCGAGAAGGCGATACGCATCACGGATGAATCCCTGAAGAAACTCATCGGCGTCATCATGAAGGACAAAGAAAGCGCAATCGTCATCACTGCTGACCACGGGAACGCCGAGGAACTCATCGACCCGCTGACCGGCGGCAATGACACGCAGCATTCGGCACGAAGCGTTCCCGTGATCTTCATCGTGCCCGGGCTGGAGAAGGGTGATGGCTCCGGCAAGACCCTCGAATCGCTCGCACAAGAATCGCCGATCGGAACGCTTGTGGATATCGCACCATCGGTGCTCTACATATTGGGCCTGGAGAAGCCGGGAGAAATGACCGGATCACGACTCATCACGGTTCCGTAGGGAATGGCCAGAGGGATCGAGGTGCCTCGTAGGTTACAAAACCCAGCAATAATAGCTGGGTAAAATTATAGACATTTATAATGTTCGTTGTTCATTGAGCGAATACGGCATTCATTCGGCGGTTACGCTCCATCGCTATAGTGGCATCGTTTCGCGACGATGTCAGAATCGCTAAGATTTCACGCCATTATTCGTTTGGTCGATTCGGACCGCATAAGGTATAATTACTCCCATGACGGAGGGAAAGAAGAATTCTCGGAGTTTCGCCCGATCGCTCCTGATGGTCATCATCAGCGTCGCGTTGATATTCGGCGCGTACAGACTTTCGAATGCCGGTTCACCGACTCCTCCCGCAGCTCCTACGAGCGGAACTCTTGATTCCCTGGCATCGATCTCTGCGGCACTTATCGGGCCGTTCGATTCCAGCGGTGTGATCGCGGATCCCAACGGCAGTGCCCTGCAGATCTCGAAGTGCATCATCAACCGTCTCCACGGAATTCCGTGTCCATGAAGACCATTCGCATCATCGGGGTCGTGGTCATGATGTTCGTGTGCGCGGGCTTCGCATCGGCTGTCGGTACGACCGGGTATGCCTGGGGCGAGAACATCGGCTGGCTGAACTGGGGAACATCGCAGGGTGCGATCGATGTGCCGACGTCCGGAGCGCTGACCGGGTATGTGTGGGGCGAGAACATCGGCTGGGTGTCGTTGAACTGCTCCAACACGTCATCGTGCGGCACGGTGGACTACGGCGTGACCAACAGCGGAGGGACGCTGAGCGGCTACGGATGGGGAGAAAACGTCGGCTGGATAAGTTTCTCGTGCTCCAACACGTCATCGTGCGGCACGGTGGACTATGGCGTGACGATCGACGGCACGACAGGAGACTTCTCCGGTTTCGCCTGGGGAGAGAACATCGGCTGGGTGTCGTTGAACTGCTCCAACACGTCATCGTGCGGCACGGTGGACTACAAGGTCTCATTGTCGTCCGTCTCGCCGACTTCTACGCCACCTCCGGGTGGCGTTGTACTTCCGATCTTTCTCGGAGGGCCCTCGGCATCTCCGGTTCCGTCGGCCGTTCCGAGCGTGATCGTCACGCCTCCGGTCGGACCGACCCCTCCGGGTGCGACACCGCCACCGACGATTCCGCCCGCGGTTTCTCCCCCGACGGTTCCGCCTCCGGGTGCCACACCGACGCTGCCGCCGGTCCCCGTGGTCGTGCCGGGCCCGATCATGCAGGCCGTCAATACGATCGGTAACTGGCTGGACAGCCTTTCGTCGGCGATATTCGGGCCGATCGGGAACGCATGCCAGGGTCCGCTCGGGGTTGCGTCCTGCGGTGCCACGGGCGTCGGCACGCTTGCGGTGGTCATCGGCATCATCGCGGCGTTGATCCAGAGCGAGACCGCGGCGGTCACCTTCTCGATGCTGCAGGTCATCGGTCTGAAAAAACGCGCCAAAGTGTGGGGCACGGTCTACGATTCCGGCACGAAACGGCCCATTCCGTTCGCCCGGGTGGAGCTGTTGGATGCAATGAGGCGTGTCGTGGAGACGCGGTTCACGGACCGCGACGGACGGTACGGATTCGTGACGTCCGCACAATCGCTGCAGCAGACCGAACTCCGGGTGAGCATCCGCGTTTCGAAACCCGGCTACCGGTTCCCGTCGGTCTCGCTGATCCCCGGGACCGACTACATCGTCTATGACAACGTCTACCGCGGCGGCGAACTGACGCTGCGCGGCGATGCACCGATTCACTACAACGTCCCGTTGGATGCGACGTCCGCGGCGCACCGCTCGCTGTTCGATTTCGGCCGCGGGCTCATCGGCACGTGGGGCGACCGGCTGCTGTCGCTCGGATTCTGGATCGGTCTTGTGCTGGTGCCGGTGAATTACTACCTGAACCGGTCCACGACGAACCTCGTCATCCTCGTCCTGTTCTTCGTCTCCAACGGCATCCGCATGTTCGCGATGTACCGGCCGTACGGCATCACACGTGATTCGCTCACCGGCAAGCCGCTCGCGTTCGCACTGGTCATCCTCAATAACGCGTCGGGCGCACGCGCCGGATTCACGGTGTCCGACGAGTACGGCCGGTACATCCTGTCGGGCGAGCGCGGCAAGGATTACGAACTGCAGGCCTACACGCCCGCCAATGTCTCGCCGCAACGGCACCGGTCGGTCCGTATCCGCGGGCGTTCGCGTATCGGGCAACGCGCCTGGTTCACGATGACGCTCAACGTCTGACCATGGATTCGATCCTCCGTCACAACCTCAAACTGGCACTTCCGCTCATCGTCGCCTTCGTCGCGGTGCCGTTGGGTCTCATGGCCGCGCACGGCCTTTGGCAGGTGGCGACGCTCAATACGCAGGCCGGTACGATGACCGCGGTCATCGGCGACGGCCTCGATACGTTCACTGCCGCCACCGGGTCTGTCGTGGGAACGTTCCTGCAATCAGTACAGGACAATTACGGTGTCCTTGCGATCATCGCGCTGGTCGCCACCGCGATATCGGTCGTCGAGGCCATCCGGCGCATGCGCGCAGCGCTCCGGGCGCCCGATGATATGTCACGCCTTGCATCGTATGTCTCGTTCCGCACCCGCCGGTTCCTCGCCGCATCGGAACCGCCGCATCAGTGGGGCTCGGTCCGCGATTCGAAAACCGGCGATCCGGTCATGCTCGCACGTGTGGGTCTGGTTGACGCATCGGGAAAGCAACTCGCATCCGTGGTGACCGACGCGCGTGGGCGGTACGGCTTCGCGATCCCGTCGGAATCGGCCGTGCACGGCATCGGATTGACGGTGCGCAAGAGCGGATACTACGACTTGCCGCCGCTGCGCCCGTCGCTCACGGTCGGGATCGCACCGACAGCCCTGGACCTCAAAATCGACCGCACGCGGACCGCACGGAAACACATCGCGAACATCCGACGCATGCCGGCGCATCTGGCGTTCATCGCCGGCGCTCTGACGGTTCCCATCGTCGCGCTCAGCGCAGGGACGATCGGTACGGCACTCGCCGCCGTTTTTGGCGTATCCGGTGCGGTGAATCTGCTCATCAATCCCGAACGATGAACATGAAAGAGGGAATCATGCAGCTCATACGCAGGACATATAAACCGGCACTGGTCGCGTTCATCGGTGCCGGGTTGATGGCTTCTCTTTCCGCTGCCGGTTCCCTGACCCCATCGGCAGGCCCCACCGACACGATGTATTCGTTGGCGAACATCTACGACTCCATCGCCTCGAACTCGTTCGATTCCTCCGGCATCACCGCTGACCAGAACGGTTCACTGATGCAGAGCCTCAAATACATCGCCGCCAACATCGACGCCAGTCTCTGGGCGTCGGATTCGTACGGCATCTATGAGACCGACCGCAACATCGGCATCGGAACGGCCAGTCCCTTGAGCCAACTCAGTATCTTCGGCTCGACCGGGGACAGCGAAGGGATCAGGATCCAGCCGAACGGGTGGCCGTACTACACGAGGATCGGTCATAACGGCACGTCGGGCGGTGATTTCTTCATCTCTTCCAACTACAACGAAGAAGCGGGGACCGTTGACAGTAACGTCTACGGGACGTCGGCGATCGGCCTGCACTCGACGAACTGGGGCGGCGGATTCATAACCTTCGCGACCAACACGAACAACTCGGCGCCCACGGATCGGATGATCATCAACCAATGGGGCAATGTCGGTATCGGAACGGCAGACCCGTCTACGAACCTGGACGTCATCGGCAATGCGTCCGTCTCGCAGAACTTCATGGTCAAGGGTCACGCGGCATTCGGAAATACCGCGAGCGTCGACCCGAACCTGATTTGGGGCGAAGGAGACGTGGTCAACATCGATGAAACGCCGACATTTACCAACGATGCATGGGAGACTTTCGGTCAGCGGATCCGCGTGACCGCGGACGAGCAATCCACCATAAGCCCATATGCCGGGGCGCTGGATGCTTTCACCCAAGTTCCGAGCGATTACTCACTCTCGGATCCATACTTTGATATTGGCGGGGGCCTCATCGGAGTAGCGAACTATGGCATCGGTTCGATCCGGAACGCTATCGGACTTACCCTGGACGCGGTGAACGGCCAATTCGGAGGTCCCGGCGGCCACACGGACTTCCTCGCATCACTCTATGCGGACACGACCGTAGATTCAGGAACCGCCTCCACCGCGTACGGAGTATTGACCGGTATCACCAACTTCGATGCCGGCAACACCATCGCCAGCGCCTCCGCCCTCACAGTCGAAGGATTATCGGGTCCCGGCCTGACGAAGACGTACTATGGCATCCAGGTGCTCGGCAAGGATCCGTATACGACGCCGAACGTGACTACGGCATACGGCCTCTACATCGACGACTACTCGCAGTTCGGCGGCTCCAACAAGTACAACCTGTATTCGGACGGCGCCAATTCCCTGAACTACTTCGCCGGCAACGTCGGCATCGGCACGACGACGCCGACCGCGAAGCTTGCACTGGTCGGACTTGCCTCGATTTCCGGTGACATAGCTCGTAACGTGATCATCGGTACCTCGGGGACGACGATATACGGACCGTCCATCGGTTTTGATCAGGGTGGGATCGAAAAATTCGTCGTATACAATCCGGTCGGCACGAACGATCTCAATTTCGCATCGAATGGCAGTCTCGGGCAGATGGTCATCAAGGGACTCAGCGGCAATGTCGGTATCGGCACTCTGGTACCGACCTCGAGATTTGCGGTCGTCGGTTCGGCCGGCAACTATGACGTGCTCGATATCGCGTCTTCATCTGGCGCATCATTGCTCCATGTAACCAAAGGCGGCAACGTCGGCATCGGTACGGCGAACCCAGCCGCGAAGCTCCAGGTGAATGGCACCGCCTCGATTTCCGACCGATTCGAAATCATCCATGGCAATGGGGCATCATTGAAACTTACCGACCCGAATTACGGCAACAATACATATTACGTTAGGTCTGGTTTTGGCTTATTCAGCGTCCTTACTTCAACATCCTATACCGCTATCGGTGTGAATGGCGTAGGCAACGTCGGCATCGGAGCCGTGGGCGCCACTTCGCCGCAGGCGGCCCTCCATATCGCGACAGGCGCCAGCGATGCCCGCGACCTCTTGATCGTCGCTTACAGTACGAGTGAACGCTTCAGGATAACGATCGGAGGAAATGCCGGACTCGGGACCAATAATCCTAAACAAAAGCTCGATGTCATCGGCAACATAGAAGCATCGGCTTCCGGCAATGTCGATATGATATTGAAGTCGACATCTGCGACGGGAGACGACGGTAAATTCACAATTCGTTCGGTCGGTTCTTTCGACCGCCTGGATTTCCTGACCGGCAACAATACCATCGCGATGTCTATCGCCTCATCCGGCAACGTCGGTATCGGCACTACGGCGCCTGACCAGAAGCTCGATGTCGCGGGCAACATCACCGCATCCACCTCGGGCAATGTCGCTCTCATCCTGAAATCGACCTCTGCCAGCGGGACCGACGGACAATTCTCGCTCCTGACCGCCTCGACCTCCGACCGCCTTGATATCCGCGGAGGTGCGGGCGCCTTCGGCAGTACGTTCTTGTCCATCGCGTCCACCGGGTTCGTGGGCGTGGGCACCATTCCTCAGTGGGTGACGAGGCCCGCCCGCCCTTTGGACGTGTACGGTTCCACGTGGGCGAACCTGACGGGGTCCGATCTGCGCGTCCTTGACGGGAGCAACATCGGTGCCGGCATCACGCTCCTCTCCTACACGGACTCGACGCTCGCGACACTCACCGGTCGGTACACCCTCTTCACGACCGGAGCGGGCATCAGCGGTACGATCACCCCCGGTTCGTTCGCGCTCTGGAACAATACGACGAGCCATTACGTATTCGCAGCCAATCCGGATGACAACATGGTGGTCGGGGCGGG
>DATKOD010000008.1:0-17466 GCA_035524755.1 Minisyncoccota bacterium | reverse complement strand
TCTCCGAGCCCACGAACGAGATGGTCGACTGCCGCGACCTGCTCCACTGCGAGCTGAGCCGCGACCCGGTCGAGCTCCGCGTCGAGACGTTCATCAGGCTCAACCCCGGGAACGCGTTCGTCCTCTATCAGAAGGCCATCGGGGCCAAGCGGCTCACCATCGCGGGACTCATCCCGCAGACGCTCCGGAGGCTCAAGGACGAGGGCGCGCTCAACGGCCACGTCCTCAAGGGGCTCCGCGGGACGTTCACCGTCCTGGCCGGGCAGAAGGCCCCCGTCGCCGAGGACATCCTCGCGGCCGTCAGCTAGTCCCACGGGGGCCCAGGAATGGGCCCCTTGTTTTTTTCGATAACCCGTGTTATACTCTTACCCGCTTATGCGCACTGAACTGGTCAGCTACATCACAGAATCCAAGAAGGCAGGCATGACCTCCCGGCAGACCGCCGAGGCGCTTCTGGCCGCAGGATGGGGCATGGAACAGCTCATCGACGCTCTCTCGCTCGAGGATCACGCGGCTCCGGTCATCTCCAATGGCCATGTCATCGAGGTCACTGACCTGGTGAAGCGATACGGCGACCTGGCGGCCGTGGACGGCATTTCGTTCACCGTGAACCGCGGCGAGGTGTTCGGCATCCTGGGCCCGAACGGTGCCGGCAAGACCACGACCCTCGAGATCATCGAGGGACTGAAGAGCGCGAACTCCGGTACGGTCATCGTCGACGGCAAGGATGTCGCGCATCAGACCAATGAGGTCAAACACGTCATCGGTGTGCAATTGCAGGCCTCGACGTTCTTCGACGGTTTGTCATTGCGCGAGATCATCGATCTGTTCGCGGCCATGTACGGCCGGACGGTCGATGCGATGGAATTACTCGCAGACGTCGACCTTCAGGAGAAGGCGGCCAGTCAGGTGAAGGAACTTTCCGGCGGACAGAAGCAGCGCTTCTCCATCGCCGTCGCGCTGGTCAACGACCCGGTCGTCCTGTTCTTGGACGAGCCGACGACGGGCTTGGATCCGCAGGCACGCCGCAACCTCTGGGATCTGGTGCAGAAGATCAAAGCCCGCGGTACCACGGTCGTCCTGACGACGCACTACATGGACGAAGCCGAAGTTCTGTGCGACCGCATCGCTATCGTCGACCACGGCAAGATCATCGCCTTGGATTCACCGCGCGCGCTCATCCGCGAACTCCTGGATTCAGGCTTCACGAAACCCGTGGTCCAAGAGCAGGCGAACATGGAGGACGTGTTCCTCCACAAGACGGGTCACTCGCTTCGCGAATAACCATGGACACATTCTTCAAACTCACGAAGTCTTCGATGATGATGTTCGTCCGCAACAAGCAGGCGGCGTTCTTCACGCTGTTCATGCCGTTGATCATCATGCTCATCTTCGGCGTCATCGGATTCGACAAGCCGCAGGTGTATGACGTCGGCGTCTCTGTGGTTGCTCCGCAGCCGCAGACCCAGCAATTCATCAATCAGCTGTCGGGCATCGCGGTATTCAAGATCCACCAAGGGACGCTCACCGACGAAGTGGCGCAGCTCAAGGATGGGAACCGGACTGTCGTGCTCAACATCCCGTCGAACTTCATCGACGGCGCCGGTACCACCACGCAGCAGCTCATCGTGTACGTGAACGATTCGCAGGCCGGGCAGGCGCAGGCGGTGCAGTCCATTCTGAGCACCTATCTCGATAAGGCCAGTCTGGCGATGGCACACGCTCCGACGTACTTCTCGGTCGTGCCCCAGCACGTAGATTCGCGGAACCTGTCCTACATCGACTTCTTGCTTCCCGGTCTCATCGCGATGTCGGTGATGCAGATGTCGGTGTTCTCGGTCGCGTTCCTGTTCGTCCAGTATAAGGAGAAGGGCGTGCTCAAGCGCCTGTTGGCGACTCCGCTGCAACCGTTCCAGTTCGTCGCTGCCAACGCCGTTACGCGTCTTACCGTTTCGGTCATCCAGACCGCCATCTTCATCGCGGTCGGGTTACTGATGCTGAAGGCGACCATCGTCGGTTCCTATCTGCTCGTACTGCTCGCGGTCATCATGGGTGCGCTCATGTTCCTCGGACTGGGATTCACGATCTCCGGTCTGGCGAAGACGATGGAATCGGTGCCGGTCTTCGCGAACCTCATGGTATTTCCCATGATGTTCCTGGGCGGCGTCTTCTTCCCGCTGACATCCATGCCGGACTGGCTCCAGACTATCGCGAAATTCCTGCCGCTGAGCTTCTTCTCATCCGCCTTGCGCGATGTCATGACCAAGGCTGCGGGCTTCGGCGACATCAAATGGGACCTGTTGGGCATGCTTGTCTGGGGGGTCGTCCTCATCGCCGCCGCGACCTACTCGTTCAGCTTCTCAGAACGGGAACAATAGCGTACACTCGGACCCACGTTCTTTGGAGGCACGATGGGTGACATTCAGGTGCACAAGGGCATCGATGAATATCTCATCAACAGTCTGAGTGAAACGGCCGAAAAGACGGGGGCGCATATCGACGACCGCACGAAGGCATATGTCGTATTCCTGCTCCGGGGTCAGCTGCAGGGACGCTACTGGCCTGACGAACCGCTTGCGCCGCACCTGGCCAGGGCGATGCAGCGGGGCATTCCGCCGAGTCTGCGCAAGGAGCGGTTCCGAATGGTGGGGGATGTGTCCCTCATCTTCTGTGGCCTCTGGTGGATGCGTGAAGATTGCCGCCCGCATCGGGCGTCGAACATCGACTTCTACCTGTCGATCGGTCCCATGGCCTACCGCCAGGTGGACGATGGTGCGCCGTTCTGCGAGCTTTCCCGGCAGTTCGGGCTCCTTGCGGATCTGCTGGCGCGCATGGGTCTCACCGGATCCGGCAGTTCGGCGAACGAAATCGTGCGGCTCTTCCGTATCTGGGAGCAGACGCACAATATGCACGCCGCCCGAATCCTCGCCGACCACTGTGTGTTCGTCAGTTCGACCCGTTCCTCGACCCCGTCTTAACGGGGTCGTTCCTTTGTCTCCCGTGTTATACTCTCGTCAGTGAAAACCCGGACGAAATACACGCTCGCCGCCGGAGCCGCTGTCATCGCCGTCATCGTGGTGTTCGTGTCACGCGACGGTATCCGTTACCGGCTGACAGAATGGACCAAGCCGGCGGTGCCTCCGGAGATGCCGCGCCCGACACCGACCCCGAAACCGTCGCCGGGAGCACCGAAGGCATCCCCGACTCCGATACCGGATTCGATCAATCTATCGGTGCCGTTCACGACACAGGCGCCGTTGGGCGTGTGGGACGCTGACCATGAAGAATTCTGCGAGGAGGCCGCATCATTGATGGCGGCGAGCTATCTCATCGGCGACATGAGCATCACAAATCCTGCCGTCGCCGATGCGCGACTCTACGAGCTCAAGGCATGGGAGGTGGCAACCTTCGGATATTTCCAGGACACGACCGCAGCCGAGACCACCCGGATGCTGACCGAAAGTCTGAAAGCTTCACCGGTGAAGCTCGTTTACAATCCGACCGTTGCGGAGTTAGAACAGTTCCTCGCCGCGGGACGCCTGGTCATCGTGCCTGCCGCAGGGCGCATGCTGGACAATCCGTATTTCACCGGTGCCGGACCGCTGTACCACATGGTGCTGCTGAAGGGGTACACGAGCGATACGTTCATCACCAACGACCCGGGCACACGGCACGGGGCAAACTATGTCTACCCGATAAACACCATCATGCAGGCGATGCATGACTGGAACGGCGGCGATGTGACGAACGGCGCCAAGGTCGTCATCGTCGTCGGGTGACCTACTCGTGCATATGCGCGATGCGCTGTCTGAGGAGCGCGAAGAGCACGAGCGCCTCAAGTGATAGGGTCACGGTATAGGAAATGCCCAACGCATTGAGGCCGAGCGGCGGAATGAGCGTCTTCGAGAGCACCCAGATAAGGCCGAGCCCCGGAACGCTGATGAGGATCGGCGTCCAGGTATCTTTGAGCGCATAGAACGCGCGCACGAGCAGGTGGATGGAATTCTCCGCGGGGATGGATAGCGCGAAGAATGCCAAAAGCATCACCGTCCGATGTACGTCAGCCGGTGTGAATTTGCCGCCGCCCAGAAGGATGTTGACGATCCAGTATCCGAAGACGACATACACGAGAGCGGAGATGACCGACAGCCACAGCAACGGCTTCGCCGTCTCCTTGAGGTGGTACATGAACCCCTCACGCTCCTTGAGCGCGGCTTTTCGTGAGAGCGAGGCGAAGACGGCCATGGAGAACGAGATGCCGATGACGCTGATGGGCATGCTCTGGAAATCGCGTGCGAAGTTCACGATGGCGACTGAACCGACGGCAAGGGTCGACGCAAGGTTGGTGAACAGCGAGAAGGTCAGTTGTTCGATGGGCTGGCCAGCCATACGCGGGATCATGAGTTTCAGGATCTGTCGGAAATGGACGTTGGCGAAATCCAACGGCCACCGCATCCTAAAGGCCGTCCGCGCCAAAGCGATGACACGCGCGATCAGGTGCATGATGGCCCCGAACAGGGTACCGATGACCAATCCGTACGGGCCGAACCGGGGCACCAGGAACACGCCGACGATGATACCGGCGTTGTAGAGCACCGGCGACAAGCCGTAGGCGACGAACCGGTCCAGCGACACGAGGACACCGCCAAGCGTGTTCGAGAGTGCGAACAGGATGGGAGAGAGGAGCATCAGGCGGCTCATGTGGACCAGGAGTGCGAGCTCGTCAGGCGAGAATCCCGGGGCGACCAGGTGCGACAGCTGCGGCATCAGGATGAATGCGATGATGCCGATGATGAACATCGCTCCTGGCGCAGCGGCGAACATCGTCGTCGCGACATGCTCGGATTCCGTGTCCTCGCCGTGTGCCCGCAGATGCGAGAATACCGGCACGAATGCCGCGGTGAGCGCGCCGGCGACGAAGACGTTCAGGAAGATGTCCGGAATGACGAACGCTGCATTGTACACATCCAGGAGCCGGGAAGCGCCCAAAAGATGCGAAAACAGGATATCGCGTCCAAGGCCAAGGACATTGCTCAACAGGGTCAGTGCGGTCAGGATGGTCGCCCCAGCCCGAAAAACGGACCCGAACAGGTATGAACGAAGCTTCCGGAACAGCGTCATTGGCCAAGTATACGCAATATGGTAAAATGATTCCAATACGATGAGGGCACTCATTCAATGGTTCCGTGCGCTCAGCCGGACCAAGAAATTCCTCCTGATAGCCGCTGTTTTTATCGTAGTCGGTATCATTATCCATCAACGTTCCCGAACAACACCGGCGAATACCGGCATCGTCGTCACGCGCGGTTCGATCGATCAGACCGTATCGGTGACAGGAAGTGTGACACCGACGACGAGCGTCGATTTGTCGTTCCAGAGCAGCGGTCGCATCGCGCGGGCGGATTTCAAGGTCGGCGATCGGGTGACCGCGGGGCAGGTGCTCGCATCTTTGGATGCGGCGGATCTCGACGCCCAGTTGCGTAATGCGCAAGCTACCGTCGCTGCCCAGCAGGCGAAGCTCGATGGTCTTGTGGCGGGTTCGCGGCCCGAAGACATCGCAGTCGCACAGGCGCAAGCCGATAAGGCGCAGCAAGATTTGGAGAGCGCGTATTCCGGGGTCTATCCTGCACTTCTGCAGGCATACAGCGATACCGACAATGCGGTTCGTGTCCAGACGGGCACATTCTTCACCCGTTCAGGGAGTGGCGAGCCTCCGCAGTTCATTCTTTCATTCTCATGTGCGACGTGCGGTGCGGCCATCACGACGGTGACCCAGCAGCGGTCCGCAGCGGAAATCTCGTTGGACCAGTGGAAAACAGAACTCGATACCATTAACGTCGGAGGTTCTCCTGCGGCAATCGAGCAGGCGCTCGCTGATGCGCGGACTTATGTCCAATCGGCATCGGATCTCCTGGCGGGTCTTTCCTCCCTCCTGAATTCAGGCAATCTGACGCTCCCCGCAGCCACGATTCAGGCGGATGTGACGTCGGTCAATACCGCTGCGACTGCGGTGGCGGGTGCTATCAGTGCGATTGATTCCCAGCGTCAGGCTATCGCCTCACAGAAACTGGTGGTCGCGCAATACGATAGCGCGCTTGCGCTCAAGAAAGCGGGATCGAGCGCGACGGATATCGCGTCGCAGCGTGCTTCGGTGCAGGCCGCGCAGGCACAGGTGGACAGCATCACTGCGCAGATCAATAAAGGGATCATCAAAAGCCCCATTGCCGGTATCATCACCGTGCAAGACGCGAAGGTCGGTCAGAATGCCACCGCGAACGCAGCGCTCATCTCCGTCATTTCCGATCAGCAACTTGAGATCCAGGCTGATGTCCCG
The DNA here is from genome assembly GCA_035524755.1 of Minisyncoccota bacterium. GTDB lineage: Bacteria > Patescibacteriota > Minisyncoccia > 2-02-FULL-40-12 > GWA2-44-9 > JAGOPO01. Next base: position 11,132 of record DATKOD010000008.1, on the reverse strand, counting down.
GAGGTGGACATCGGGAAAATAGCGGTGGGAGATGCGGTATCATTGACCGTCGACGCATTGCCTGGTGAAACGCTCATGGCGCATGTGACGTTCGTCGATCCCGGAGAAACGATCATTGACGGAGTCGTGAACTTCAAGGTGACGATGCAGCTGGACCAGCCTGATCCACGCCTGAAGAGCGGTCTTACGGTGAATTTGGATATCCAGACGATCCACAAAGACGGGGTACTCATCCTTCCGCAGTACGCCATCATCGAAAACGATCAGGGAACGTTCGTGAATAAGATCACCGGTTCGACGACGACGCAAATCCCTGTCGTCCTCGGTATCCTCAGCAAGGAGGGGAATGTGGAGGTCGTATCGGGTGTACAGGAGGGTGATACGGTCCAGAATATCGGCTTGAAGCAGTAGCACCCGTGGAAACCATCATCGAGCTCTTAAAGCTCAGCAAAGATTATCGGGATGGTGACATCGTTACCACCGCGCTGAGCGGTATTTCGTTCAATATCATGCGAGGAGAATTCGTCGCGGTCATGGGACCGTCGGGTTCGGGCAAATCGACGCTCCTTCATATCCTCGATTTTCTTGACCGGCCGACCGGCGGTACGTATCTGTTCAGGGGGAAGAGCACTTCGGCGCTCACCGATATCCAGCTTGCCCATCTGCGGAACAAGGAGATGGGGTTCGTATTCCAGGCGTTCAATCTTCTCGGACGGAGTTCGGTCTATGACAACGTGGAGCTTCCGCTCCTGTATGCCGATGTTCCGGTGTTCCGGCGGCCGGAACTTGTCCACAAGGCCATTCACGATGTCGGTCTTGAGGAAAAGACCTACGTTCCGACCAGCAATCTCTCCGGCGGGCAGAAGCAACGAGTCGCCATCGCACGGGCGCTGGTCAACGACCCGAGCATCATTTTCGCCGATGAGCCGACCGGCAATTTGGACTCCATATCGGGCGGGCAGGTCATGGAGGCGCTCCAGGAGCTCAATGAGCACGGAAGGACGATCATCCTGGTCACGCATGAGACCTACACAGCGCGATATGCGGGTCGGCTGATAGCGCTGCACGACGGGAAAGTCGTCAAAGACGAATCGATCGCGGATCGGCATAAGGGAAACGGTCTGATCAAATAGCATGAAACTGAACGATTCCATCAAGAGTTCGCTCCGGGGGATGCGGCAGGGCAAGGTCCGGACCGCGCTCACGATGCTCGGCATCATCATCGGAGTATCGTCGGTGACGCTCATCATGTCGCTGGGCGCCTCGGCGAACCAGTACATCGTAGACCAGGTCCAGAGCATCGGTTCCAATATCATCTCGATCAATCCGGGTGCGCCGACCAGCGGTGCGCCGGCCGCGGCGCTCGGGATCGTCATCAAGACGCTCAAAGACCAGGACGTGCAGGCATTACGGCGCGAACCGAGTCTCGCTGTCGTTGCACCCGCGGTTACCGGCCAGAGCCGCATCGTCTTCGAGAACGTCGATAAGGGTATCTCGTGGTTCGCCGCCGGTTCCGAGATATTCGATGTGCTCAACCTGAGTCTTGAACGCGGCTCGTTCTTCACTGATGCGGATGTGCAGGCATACAATCACGTCATCATCCTCGGAGGGAAGATCGCAACGACCCTTTTCGGCCAGCGGGATCCCGTCGGAAAATCCGTCCGACTCCAAGACCAATCGTTCCGGGTCGTCGGAGTCCTGACGTCATCAGGACTCAGTGCGCTTGCCACCGACAATGCGGCGATCATTCCGCTCACGGTCGGTCAGAAGCAATTACTGGGCATCGACTATTACACGCTCATACGCGCGAAAGCGGCCCAAGCCTATGATGTGGATTTCGCCGTTTCCCGGATCACGACGATTCTGCGCCAGGACCATCACATCACCGACCCGAACAAGGACGACTTCATGGTCGAATCTGCGCAAGATGCGCTCAAAGTCCTGGGAAGTGTTACGTCCGCCCTTACGATATTCCTGTCGGGGATCGCCGCGATCTCACTGGTCGTCGGCGGCATCGGCATCATGAACATCATGCTCGTATCGGTCACTGAGCGGACCCGTGAGATAGGACTGCGTAAGGCCCTGGGCGCGACGGAGCGCGACATCTTGTCGCAGTTCTTGGTGGAGTCCGTGATCCTCACGTCCATCGGCGGATTCATCGGCATCTGTATCGGTGCTTCGTTCACCGCGTTAGCGGCATTCGCAGTGAATCATTTCGCAGGTATCTCCTGGGGCTTTCAGTTCCCGCTCTCTGCCGTCCTGCTCGCACTCGGTGTTTCGGTGACGACCGGACTCGTCTTCGGCGTATACCCGGCACGCCAAGCGGCACTGAAGAATCCCATCGACGCATTGCGGTATGAGTAGGTTGTCTGGTATGGTGGAGCGTCATGAAAAACATCCAAGACATATTCAACCGTCTGCAGGAGAAGAAACACCAGGTGAACGTCGTACGGAAGAAGTTTAGGGAAGAACTCGCCGCGAGCGGGGAATACCAGCGGATCATTGAGGACATCGAGCGGCTCCGCGAGAAGAAGAAGCGCCATGAACTCGCGGTGCGTTCACAGTCCGAGGCCGCGTTCGCGCGTATCGATGAATTGGCGCTCGCTATCCGGCAGGATACGCAGCTCATCAGCGATCTTGCGCTCACCAGCATCATGAAAGGCGAGCCGGTCGCGGTCAAAGACCAGCAGAGCGATTACGAGCCGGTCTTCACCGTACGCTTCCGTCGTTCCCATTGATGGCACGGAATCTCTACAAGCCCGGGCAAGCCGAGCCCTACACGCTCAGTCGCTCGAAGATCGATCTCTACGTGAACTGCCCGCGCTGTTTCTGGCTGGATGCACGGTGCGGGGTCTCTCGGCCCGGCATGCCGGCATTCTCGCTCAATAATGCCGTGGATGCGCTGTTGAAGAAGGAGTTCGATGCGCACCGGGCTGCGGGGACGACGCATCCGTACATGCGCGAGTACGGTCTTGATGCTGTGCCGTACCGACACGCTGAAATGGATGCATGGCGCGATTCGCTGCGCCGCGGCATCCGGTACCACTACGAACCGGCGAACATCATCGCCCGGGGAGGCATCGATGACGTATGGGTCAATCCCTCGGGCGAACTTATCATCGTTGACTACAAGGCGACGGCGACGCTGGCCGAAATAACCCTGGACGGCCCCTACAAAGCCGGCTACAAGCGTCAGATGGAGGTGTACCAGTGGTTGTTCAGGAAGAACGGATTCTCGGTGCATCCGGTCGGTTACTTCGTGTTCTGCAACGGTGCTCTGGATGCTGATGCATTCGACGGCCAGCTCAGGTTCGCCGTCACGCTCATCCCGTACCAGGGGGACGATTCATGGGTCGAGCCGACGCTCCGTGCGATGAAGGTCTGCCTGGAGGGTGACAGACCTCCGACGCCGTCCGATGAATGCGAGCACTGTGCATATCGGTCGGCTGCGTCTCGGTTCGAGACCTGACGCGCGTGCTATACTTGGGGAGTATCATTTTTCCACATTCGACATGAGGAGTTATCTTGTGGCTGCTGCCGTAGTGGCGGTCATATCGGTTCCGGCCACTGCCGGAGCGGCGCACTTCGTTGTCGGGCAGGACTATGCGTCCGCCGGCACGCAACAAACCGCCGGGAATTTATATATCGCAGGCGGCACGGTGACCGTCGGAGCGCAGACCGGAGGCGATCTCACCGCGGCAGCCGGTACGCTCTCGGTGACCGGACCCGTCCACGGTGACGTGCTCGCGGCGGGCGGAACGGTGCAACTGTTGGGGCCCGTTGACGGCGACGTCCGCGGAATCGGCGGGCAGATCACCGTGAATCAGCGGGTCAGCGGCGATATCGTCGTCGCGGCAGGCACGCTGCATCTGCTGCCCAGCGCGTGGGTCGACGGTGACGTATACGTCGCGGGTGGGCAGGTCATCATTGATGGCAATATCCGCGGCTCGCTCGTCGCGACCGCCGGAAGCGCGATTATCAACGGCACGGTCAATGGCGAAGTTCGTGGCAGGTACGGAAAGCTTGAAATCGGACCGGAAGCGCAAGTCGGCGGTGACGTTGTCTACCGTTCACCCTCAGAGGCGCGCATCGATGCATCGGCGCACGTCACCGGCAAAATGCTCTACACCGCGATCAATCAGTTCCGTGCACCGGGCATATCCTGGGGCGGTGCGATGTGGGCCGCGGTCGTGGGACTCCTGAGTCTCCGACTCCTGATGTTTCTGGGCGCCGCGGCATTCCTTGTCTGGCGCTATCGGCGGTCCATGATCGATCTGTTCCAGGAAACCGTCGACCAATGGTGGCCGTCGGTAGGACGCGGCCTGGCGTACATGATACTGATTCCCATCGCCACGATCCTTCTGGCCATCAGCATCATCGGAACGCTTCCCGCAATCGTGCTCGGTATGGCGTACGCGGCATTCTGGATAGCGACCAAGGTCATGGCGGGCATCTTCCTGGGTTCGCTCGTGGTCATGGCGGTAAAAAAGACCCGCGTCGTGCGCATCAATTGGTGGTCGTCACTTGGTGGCGTTGTCCTATTGATGGTCGTCTCGTTGATTCCGATCCTCGGATGGATCGTATCCGTGTTGCTCGCGCTTGCGGTGTTCGGTGTCATCGCACGCCGCGCTCACCATTCGGTCTGGTAAGCTCAGGGCGTCGGGCTGGTACCGGGCTGTCCCGGTCTCACCTCCCGGAATGTCGGGATGTTTGGCGTCGCCTTCATGACCGTGAACGTCACGGATCCTATGCAGGAATCTCCCGGATTCATGACATTTGTCGTGACATGGAGTGATGCGGTCAACGAAGCCGAGGCGGTCGCATACGTGTGAACGATCGAACCAGAACCGGGCACTTGTCCGACGAGCGTCCCATCGCCGAAATCCCATGTGCGAATAGTCGGTACCGACGCGCCATAGTTCGACGTGTCCGTGAACGTCGTTTCAACGTCCGCCGACAAGGAAGCGGGGCTTACGGTGAAGGTGATGGGGTTCGGGTATTGACCCTGTGGCGTCTGCAGCGTTGCTGGTCCCGATAATGCGCTCGGTGTCCCGGCGGAATTCCAAACCGCAACATGCGCAGTGTACGTATGGCCATATCCCAGATTGCCCTGGGGAACCACCGCTGTTCCGGTGTTGCCCTTGGTGACCGTCTGCGTGGTCTTTCCGGAATCGTATACGAGCGTGTTCTTTTCGTCCTTCACGGTAAGCTGGTAGGCTGATTGCGGGTTCGCGGTCGAAGTCCACGTTACCGTCGCCGTAGGCTGCGTAACGGCACAATAATTCGCCGGACCCTGGATGCCGATACTGGTCACCGTGGGCGGCGGGGCGTTGCACGTGACTGCATAGGTGTTCGGCGAGATTGCGGCCAGGGTTCCGCTCGGAATCATCGGACTCATGGCACGGATATTGATGGTACGCGGCGCATCGTTGGCCAACGGCGGGATGGTGTTATTGCCGTTCGGGAGCGAGGTAGTGAAGCCGTACGACGGGGCGCTCGTCGTCGCACTGCCCATCAACGAGTTATTACTGCTGTCATAGAACGAAACGGCCGGCGCCGTGGTCGAGTAAGGGTACTTCGATGTCCCGGTGATGCTTGCAATGGTGATGGTGCCATCGGCAGCCACCGAGCACACCCCATTCGTGATGCTCCCGGCGGCCGTCTCGGTGTCCGGGCATGTGCGGGAGAGACCGGTGACCGGGACCGTCGGAAGCGTCGCGTCGGGAGCCAGGGCGAGACCACTGAAATCGACCCCACGCGCGTACACTCCGTACGTATGCGAAACCCCGTCAACCAGGAACGGGTTCGCGAAGAGAAAGCCATGCCCCGGAAGGCTCGCAACGGTCGTGATGCCCGTATGCACTCCGTCGCGCAAAAGTTCGACGGTCAGATTCGTGTTAGGGGAATCAGGATCCTGTGCAGTGCCGGAAACACCGTCCGCGCAGGTGGTGCCACTGAACGTTGCCGAACCGGTCGGAGCATTCGCCGGAAGGTGGAATATCGCCGGACCCGCCGATGCCCACGCAGATGCCGTCCCCTTCGCGTACCGTATCGATCGTGCAAAGACGGTATAGTGCGCGCCGTCCGTCATCTGAGCGAGCGGCGGCACACCGCCGTACGCGAGCGCATAGGACAGGACGGGAGTGATGTTGAGCGTGATGTATGCATTACAGCCATTCCCCGATGTGTCCCACGATGCTCCGTTCCAGCTGGCGGTAACGCCGGCGGTGCATGCGCCACCATCCCCATTTCTGCGGATGGCTATCTGGATCTGGGAGACACCGGCGGTATCGGTCGCCGTTCCGGTGATGCTTCCCAGTGTCGTGTTGTAGAGATTCGCAGGGAGTGCCGCCAGTGTCATGGTCGGGGTACCGCTGGGCCACGCAGGGTAACTGCAATAGTTCAGCCCGTTGTACGGGTGATTGTTACCGCTGACATCCTCACAGCCGAAAAAACAGGTCCCCCCCGCGTACCCTCCTGTTCCCGACACGGCGAAGGTTGTGCCTTTGTAGTAGATCGTACCCGTCGCGCACTGTACGAGGACGCTCGCCATCTGGGTGCAATTCGCCGAACAGACGGACGGGGTCGGTCCCCGCTGACAGATGTGGTTCTGACAATAGGTGGTGGGGTCCCCGGTGCCGCCGTGGCAGATGTCATCGCCGTCCTGCGGTTTTGACGAGCAGCTGATATAGCATCGGTTGCTCGAACAGTAGGCATACTGTCCGTATGCGGCGCAATCCGCATCAACGGTACAACCGTTGGCATACCATGCAGCCCGGGCAATGGTAGGGACGTATACAGCCAGAACGAGCGCCGCCATAGCGGCGCCGATGATGATCCATGTCGGAAGATTCTTCATTCCGTCACATAGAGCGCCACGACCGTTCCGGTCTGGCCCCCGGTCTGTTGTTGCTCGGCGAACACGATACTGATGGCCGCTCCTTCGGGAATGTCGGTCAACGCTGACGCTGGTCGTGCGGGATCGGTACGCGCATCGATGACCTGGACCGAAGAACTGAGCATCGCCGTGTGTTCGACGTAATCGACATAGGCCGTACCTTTGTCCGTGATGGTTTCTCTGACCTTATAGGTGAGATTGTTGCCCTGGACCGAGACGAACACGCCGGACAAATACTTCAATGCTTCCTGTTGAGCCGCTGCTGCGGCCAAGCGCTGCACATTGATCGCGAGCAACCGTTGCTGATCCCGGTAGAACATGAACCATCCGACCGCTGTGGTGACCACCAATAACCCGATGACAAGACGGTTCCATTTCATGCCATAAGTATACCCCTCGTGGTATGATGGGTCCATGCCAACGCTTTCACGGTACAACCCTAAGGTTCGCCCGGCACGCGCGTATCCGACCCCGAAACGGAAACCGGCACGGCTATCGTCGGAGCAAGCCCGTGCCGGCGGGCACAATGTCCGCAAGGCGCGCAGCCGCTGATATGGGACTCGCAGAAGACCTCGAGAAACTCGATTGCGGGGAAGTCGATTCCTCCGATGCTTCGCGTGCGATGTACAGTCATGATGCAAGCGTATTCGAGGTGCGACCGCAGGCGATCGTGTTCCCGCGCTCGGCCGTGGATATCGGTAAGCTGGTCGCCTATGCGACTGCACACCCGGGTTCCTCGCTGGTCGCCCGCGCTGCGGGCACGGACATGGGCGGCGGTGCGGTAGGAGAATCGATCCTCGTCGATGTCACCCGCCATCTGAACCATATCGGGGATATCGGACGTGATACGGCGGCGGCCGGGCAGAACGGCTATGCGGTAGTCCAGTCCGGGATGTTCTATCGCGACTTCGACCGCGAGACGCTCAAACGCGGCCTCATGATGCCGACGTTCCCCGGCTCCCGCGACCTGTGCGCCATCGGCGGAATGGTATCCAACAACGCCGGAGGCGAGCTGTCGCTCCGCTATGGGCAGACCGTCGACTTCGTCCGCTCGCTGCGGATGATCTGCGCAGACGGTCAGGAACACGAATTCGGGCCGTTGGATGCGCGGGCGCTCCAGGCGAGGATCGCGGGTGGCGGATGGGAAGGGGAGTTGTACCGTCGGATGCACGAATTGGTCGTGAACAACTGGGATATTATCGCCGCACACCGGCCGAAGGTTTCGAAGAACTCCAGCGGCTATTACCTCTGGCGTGTCTGGGACCGTGAGCGCGATACGTTCGACCTGTCCAAGCTCATCGCCGGCTCCCAGGGGACACTGGGCATCATCACCGATGTCACGCTGGGGTTGGTCCAACCTCCGATCCGTCGCAATCTGGTCATCGCGTTCATGCATGATACGAAGGACGTCGCACGTGCGGTCAATGATCTGCTTGTCCTGAAACCCGAAAGCATCGAATCATTCGATGATACGACGTTGAAATTCACACTCCGTTACCTGAGGGACTTCGTGCACTTGCTCGGCGCGAGCGGCTCGGTTTCGCTGGCGTGGCAATTCCTGCCCGAAGCGTTCATGATGCTCCGGGGCGGCCTGCCGAAACTCATCCTGCTCATCCAATTCGCCGGCGACGACGAGGGCGCACTTGACCTCAGTGCGCATCAGGCAATCGATGCGCTCAGGAAGTACCGCATCCAGGCGCGACTCGCCCGGGATGAGCGTGAGGCGAACAAGTACTGGACCATCCGGCGCCAGTCGTTCCAGATCATCAGGAGCCATGCCCGTGGAGTGCGCAGCACCCCGTTCATCGATGATTTCATCGTACCGCCGGCCACGATGCCGCAGTTCCTGCCGGAACTCGACGCCACACTCGCCCCGTATCATCTCAATCTGACCATCGCGGGGCATGCAGGCAACGGAAATTTCCACATCATCCCGCTCATGGACCTGAAGGATGAGAAGGTCCGTGCGATCATCCCCGAGCTTGCTGACAAGGTTTACAATCTGGTGCTCAAATACGGCGGGTCCATCACCGCCGAACACAACGACGGGCTCATCCGCGGGCACTACCTTCAGAAGATGTGGGGGCCCGAGATGTACCGGCTGTTCCGCGAGGTGAAACATATCTGGGATCCGAAGGACATCTTCAATCCGGGCAAGAAAGTCGATGTGGATTGGTCTTGGGCACTGGCCCATATCCGCAGAGACTGACCCTGTTCAAATCACGCATAGCGTGGTATAATGCTACGCCAGTTTTCCCCATGCCTTCCATTCGCAACATCGCCATCATCGCGCATGTCGACCACGGCAAGACCACGCTCGTGGATTTCCTGTTGAAGCAGTCCGGTACGTTCCATGAACGTGCCGAAGAACTGGGCAAGGATCTCATCATGGATTCCAATGATCAGGAGCGCGAGCGCGGGATCACGATCTTGGCCAAGAATACCGCCATCACCTACGGCGGCGTGAAGATCAACATCATCGACACGCCGGGACATGCTGACTTCGGCGGTGAAGTCGAGCGCACCTTGAACATGGCCAATGCCGCACTGCTTTTGGTGGATGCCCAGGAAGGTCCGATGCCGCAGACGAAGTTCGTCCTCAAGAAGGCGCTGGACCTTGGGCTCAAGGTCATCGTCGTCGTCAATAAGATCGACAAGAACGGGGCCGCCGTGGAACGTACCCTGCACGAAGTCGGCGACCTGTTCCTGCAGCTTGCGACCGAGGACGTGCACCTGGACTACCCGGTGATGTACGCCATCGGACGCGCGGGCAAGGCCTGGGACCACATGCCGACGCCTGAAGAGATCGAGGCGCCCGGCGACCTGAAGCCGCTGTTCGATGCCATCATCAAGTACGTGCCTGAGCCGCAGGGAGACGCATCCGCGCCGCTCCAGCTTCTGGTCGCCGCACTGGACCGCGACGACTACCGCGGACGGTACGCCATCGGACGCATCGCGCGCGGCATCGCGAAATCCGGCATGGCCGTCGCGGTCGTGCATCCCGACGGCAAGAAGGCGATGAGCCGCATCGAGAAAGTGTTCACGTATCAGGGCCTCCAGCGCATCGAAGTGCCGCAGGCGGAAGCAGGCGACATCGTCGCCATCACCGGCGCACCGGAGTCGCACATCGGTGACACGCTCGCGGATGCCGCGACGCCCGAACCGCTGCCGACCATCCGTGTTGAAGAGCCGACCCTGCGCATCACCATCGGACCCAACACCAGTCCGTTCCTCGGCAACGAGGGGACCCAGCTGACCGGCCGTCAGATCGGCGAGCGGCTCGAGCGCGAACTGGAGACGAACATCGGGTTCCGCGTCGTGCCGACCGGCGACGGCCGCTACTCGTTGGCCGGGCGCGGTGAGCTCCACCTGAGCGTGTTCATCGAGACGCTGCGGCGCGAAGGGTTCGAGATGGAGATCTCCAAACCGGAGGTCATTTTCCGCGACATCGACGGCGTCCAGCAGGAACCGGTCGAAGAGGTGACCGTCGACATCCCCGAAGAATTCACCGGCACGGTCACGACCGAGTTCGGCAAACGCAAAGCGAAGATGGTGGACATGATCAACCATGGCAACGGGTATGCCCGCATGGTGTTCCACATGCCCACGCGCGCATTCCTCGGACTGCGAGCCATTCTGATGACCTCGACGAAGGGGACCATCGTGCTGAACACGATCTACCTGCGCCATGAACCGCTCTGGGACCTCGCCGAGTCGGAGCGCACCGGCGCGCTCATCGCGTCCGAATCCGGGCAGGCGGTCGCGTTCGGTCTCGATGTCGCCCAGGGACGCGGGTCCACGTTCGTCGAGCCGGGCGACCAGGTCTATGAGGGACAGATCATCGGCCAGAACTCCCGCTATGAGGATATGGAAATCAACGTCGCCAAGGGCAAGGAGCTCACCAATATGCGCTCCAAGTCGTCCGATGGCATCACCATCCTGGCGCCGCCGGTGAAGATGTCGCTCGAGCAGGCGCTGGACTGGATCGAGGATGACGAACTCCTGGAGGTCACACCGATGAGCATCCGTCTGCGCAAGCGATTTTTGACACGCGTGGACCGCGACCGTGCCCGCCGCCGTGCGGCCGACGCGGCGGAAGGGAAATAAAACGAGCCCCGGACATTGTCCGGGGCTCCCGCGTATCAGGCTGTCACTCGCTTCGTGCGCTGGGCCTTCATCGCCTCTAGGGTGAGGTCGATCTGCCGCCACAGGTCGTAGAGCGGCTTGGGGTCGA
>DATKOD010000007.1:0-31199 GCA_035524755.1 Minisyncoccota bacterium | reverse complement strand
CTCAAGGCACCTGGCTCGCGTGCGGTACTGTCGCGCATTCCGGAGTTGTGCGATGTGTGGTTCGATTCCGGGTCAATGCCGTTCGCACAATGGCACTGGCCGTTCGAGAACGATGATGTCTTCTCGTCACAATTCCCGGCTGATTTCATCTGTGAGGGCGTCGACCAGACTCGTGGGTGGTTCTACACGCTCCTAGCCGTCTCGACGCTCCTCAGCAAAGGTGCACCGTATCGCAACGTTATTTCACTCTCGCACGTATTGGACGAGAAGGGCCAAAAGATGTCCAAGTCCAAGGGGAACATCGTGAAACCCGATGAGGTCATCGATGCCGTAGGCGTGGACACCGCCCGCTGGTACTTCTACACGGTCAACAACCCCGGTGATCCGAAGATGTTCGCCCTGCGTGAGGTACGGGAGCGCCTGACCGGGTTCATGATGACGCTTGCCAACTGCGTGCGGTTCTATGAACTCTATGAACAGACCGGCGCTGCCAAGCAGGGGACGAAGACCGCACTGGACCGTTGGGTGCTGTCGCGCCTGTCAGTACTGACGCATGACGTAGCCGCGCACCTGGACGATTACGATCCTACCGTAGCGGCGCGCGCCATCGAGTCATTCGTCGTGGACGATTTCTCTCAGTGGTGGCTTCGTCGGTCGCGCAAGCGCACCGATGCGCGATGGCTATTGCGCCACATCCTGCGCACGGTCGCATTGTTGTCGGCGCCGTTCGTTCCGTTCGCCGCAGAAGACATCTGGAAGCGCATACGCGAAGAAGGGGATGCGATCTCGGTCCATCTTGCCGACTGGCCTCGTATCACGCACGAGGACCGACACGAGAAGCTCGAAGCCGAGATGCAGCAGGTCCGGTCGTTCATCACTGCGGGCTTGGCGATACGGAAATCCGAAGGCATCCGCGTGCGTCAGCCACTCGCCGCGGTCGTCGTACCGGGTGCGACACTGGAACCCGACCTGGAAGCGCTCGTCCGCGATGAGCTCAACGTGAAAGAAGTCCGGTACGCACCCGGCGCAGAGGTTTCTCTTGACTTGACGATTACTGAGCCGCTCAAGCACGAGGGCTGGGCACGCGAGATGATGCGGAGCATCCAGGATCTGCGCAAAGAGGCAGGATTCAATGTCGGTGAACGGGCGACTGGACGCTGGCACGCATTGGATGATACGACAGGCGCCGCACTCGAACCTCATATGAAAGAAATCGAATCGGAGACAAAGACCAATTTGGAGCGCGCGCAGACTGGACCCCAGGGGAAGATATCAAAAGAGTTCGAACTGGAGCCGGGGAAGGTCGTCACGGTGGTGATATACTGAGACAATGGAGAAAGCGATAGCGGTATTCGGCGGGGGATGCTTCTGGTGTACCGAGGCGGTGTTCAACATGCTCCGCGGCGTGATTTCGGTCGCGCCGGGATATGCGGGCGGCACGGTGGCACATCCGACCTATGAACAGGTCTCGTCAGGCACGACCGGGCATGCCGAGGTCATCCGATTCGAATACGACCCCGCAGTCATCTCGTACGACGACCTGTTGAACGTGTTCTTCGCGACGCACGACCCGACGACGGTCAATCGGCAGGGCAACGACGAGGGTCCGCAGTACCGGTCGGTTATCTTTTACTCCGACGATGCTCAGAGACAGGCGGCGGAGGCGTTCATCGCGAAGCTCAACGAGACCAAGGATGGCGGCCGCATCGTGACGACCGTGGAACCGCTTAAAGAGTTCTGGCCGGCGGAGGATTATCACCTGAAATATTACGAGCACCACAAAGATGAACCGTATTGCCAGCTGGTCATCAATCCCAAGCTTGCGAAGGTGCAGGAAAAATTCTCATCATTATTAAAATAGACGATTTATGAAACGTATCGCTCTGAGTGTGGTCATCGTGGTGGTTGCCGTAGCCGCGGGGTATTATTTCTGGGCGAGGCCGGCCGCACCGCTTGCTGACAACATGCTGGTTCTTGACGCACCGCTTCCCGGCGCGACGGTCACATCGCCGCTGACGGTCACCGGAAAGGCGCGCGGCATGTGGTTCTTCGAGGCGAGCTTCCCGGTCATTCTCACTGACAGCACCGGAAAGGTCCTGGCCCAAGAGCCTGCGCAGGCCCTGAGCGAGTGGACGACGACGGATTTCGTGCCGTTCAAAGTGGTCCTGACGTTCACTACGCCGATGACCTCGACCGGGACCCTGACCCTGAAGAAGGATAATCCGTCCGACCTTCCGAAGAACGATGACTCGCGCCAGATCAACGTGAAATTCAAATGACCGATTTCCTTATCAACTACTACGGACTAGGATTCCGTGCATTGCAAATCGTGGTCGCAATCATTTTCGTCGTCCACGGATGGCCGAAGATCAAGGACCCGAAGGGGATCGCGGGCGCCGTGTGGGGCGGCCGCACATGGGCCGGAGTCCTTCAGGGCATCGTCGAAGTCGTCGGTGGTCTGGCGATCTTCTTCGGATTCTGGATGGAATGGGCACTGTTCGTCCTTGTCGCCATCATGATCGGTGCAATCTTCTTCAAGATCGTGAAGTGGAAAGTCCCGTTCACGGCGCAGAGCGCGACCGGATGGGAATTCGACCTGTTGCTCCTGGCGGCCCTGTTAGCATTGCTCTTCGGGTAGTTCTGATACACTGGCGGCGTGCATATCGAGGGCATCGTCATCAGAAAAGAACGCCGCCGTGAACATGACCAACACGTCGTGCTCTATACCCGCCAGGCCGGGAAGCTTTCGGTGCTTGCGAAGAGCTCACTGAAGAATACCAGCCATCAGCGCGCGGCCCTGGACGACGGGAACCTTGTACGGGCTGAGCTAGTGCCGTCACGGAGCGGCGCATTCATTCTGACGAGCGCTCAGGCGCAATCCTGTTGGCATACCGCTAAGGCGGCGCCGCAGGCATGGGCCGCGGCGCAGTTCTTCTTGGAAGCCGTCGACGTGCTGGTGTTCGATAACCAGACCGATGAGCTCCTGTGGGATGCGTTGACCGGTGCGCTCGCCGCATTGGACGGTGCGGCCGACGTGATGCCGACATTCCGACGCTGTCAGGGTGCACTTCTCGAAGCGCTCGGGTACGGGACTTCCCCGAATCCCGATGAGGTATTCGAACAAATAGCACAACGGAAGTTCAAATCACTGGAGCTGCTATACGGCCTTATCGGAACCGCGGATCCGTGGTATCGTATGCGGTGATGCCAGCAGATTTCGAGATATCGCCACTCATCGAGCCGGTTCCTCACGAGGCTCCTGTTCCTGTCCGCCCGCCGGTCATGCCGCCACAACCGACAGTCGTACCTCCTGCGTCCATGCCCAAAAAACATTCACCGAACCTTCTCCGTTGGCTTGTGATCGCTGCCGCGGTGCTGTTCATCGGGGCTATCGTTTCGCTTTTTTACGGCGGCAACAACTTTTCAGCAAGCGGCGTCACCCTGACCCTGACCGGGACGGACCGGGCGACATCGGGGGACGAGATAACGTACACGATCAATTATCAGAACAACACCAAGGTTACGCTCACGAATCTGAGTTTCCGGCTGTTCTATCCGACGGGTTCCATCGTTCTCGATACGAACGGGCAGCCGACGACTCCTGACAGCACGGGCTTCACGGTCGACTCCCTGGCTCCCGGGGCCAATGGTACCCAGGAGTTCAAGGCGTTCTTGGTCGGCGACAAAGGCTCCATCGAGACCGCGAAAGTACAGCTTGTGTACCAGCCCGGGACATTGAAATCAACATTCACGAACGAGGCGACGACTTCCACGACCATCACCGCATTACCCGTCACATTGACACTCGTGGCTCCGCCGACGGTCGTCTCCGGCCAGACGGTCCAATACATCCTGGACGTCCGCAACGATACGACCACCGATCTGTCAGATCTGAAACTCCAGCTCACGTTCCCTGACGGATTCACGGTCCAGCAGACCCAGCCGCAACCGGACGAAACCGGGTACATCTGGGATCTTTCGACGCTCAAGGCGGGCACAGGGACACGCATAACCGTATCTGGTCCGTTGATCGGTAATCAGCAGGAGGCGAAGACCGTCACGGCGACACTGCGGCGCAATCTCAACGGGCAATACGTCGACTATGTCCGCACGGATGCGTCCACGACCATCTCCAGTCCACTTCTTTCCGTATCGCTGGCGCCCAACGGCGACCGGAACTACGTATCGTTCCCGGGCGATACACTGCGGTACTCGGTGACCTACACGAACTCATCACGATACACGCTTCTCGGGTTGACGCTCTCCGTCGTTCTGACGGGTGACATGTACGACACTGCGAACATCCGGGTGGACAACGGCCGCTTCGATGATTCGATCCATTCGGTCATCTACGATTCGTCGGGTGTACCGATGCTGGCGCAGTTGCCCCCTGGACAGTCTGGGACCGTCACGTTCACTGTACCGCTCAAGGCGGGGTTCACTGGCAGTGCCAACACGTCGTTCATCAAGGCGTCTGCGACATTATCCACGTCGAATGTCCCGCCGGGTACGGATTCGTCCGAAGTGTCTGCGTCCGATTTCGTGACCACAAAGATCGGTACCCAACCGTCATTCAGCGAGACCGTCCAGTACGACGGCGGGCTGGGAACGGGTCCGATACCTCCCAAAGTCGGACAGGCGACGGTCTACACGGTCCGGTGGCAGCTGACGAATCCCAGCAACGACGTGAACAATGCGAAAGTCACGGCAACCCTGCCGCCGGGATCGATGTTCGGGACCGGCGCGTCGGTGACCGGGGGATCCGCTCCGGTGTTCGACAAGAATCACAGCACGGTGACCTGGACGATCGGCACATTGCCGTTCGGTACCGGCGTCGGGATGCCGAAGTACGAGGCGACGTTCACGGTCAGTATCACGCCGTCCTCCAATCAGATCGGTTCCAGCGTCGGTCTGGTGAGCAATACGTCGCTGACGGGGACCGATTCGTTCACCGGCAACACCGTGCAAGTCCCGGTGCAGAACGTGACGACCGACGACGTCGATGGACATCCCAACGACGGGCGTGTTACACAGTAACCTACGATGGCCAACGAACAGGACGTGATGGAGAAGGTCGTAGCGCTGTGTAAACGGCGCGGGTTCGTCTATCCGGGCTCAGAGATTTATGGCGGCCTCGCGAACAGTTGGGACTTCGGGCCGGTGGGCACCGAACTGAAGAACAATCTTCGTGACTGGTGGTGGCACCGGTTCGTCCAATCGCGCGACGATATGGTCGGCATCGATGCTGCGGTCATCATGAATCCGAAAGTATGGGAGGCGTCCGGACATGTCGGGAGTTTTTCCGATCCGCTCGTGGAATGCAAGAACTGCCACCAGCGGTTCCGCGCCGACCAGATCGATCTTACGGCCCCATGTCCGAATTGCGGGAAGGCGGGGATGTTCACCGAACCGAAGCAGTTCAACCTGCTCTTCTCAACATCCATCGGGAGCGTGGAAGGCGACAAGAGCCGCGTCTACCTGCGCGGCGAAATCGCGCAGGCGATGTTCGTGAACTTCAAGAACGTCCTGAACACGACCCGCAGCCGTCTACCGTTCGGCATCGCATCGGTCGGCAAGGCGTTCCGCAATGAGATCACACCCGGGAACTTCATCTTCCGTACGCTGGAATTCGATCTGATGGAATTCGAGTACTTCATCCGCGAAGCGGACTGGGAGAAGACATTCGAGTATTGGCTGAAGGAGCAGCAGGCCTGGCTTGCCGATATGGGTTTCGATGCATCGCACCTGCGCGTTCGTGAGCATGAAAAAGAGGAGCTCTCGCACTACTCCAAGCGCACGGCTGACATCGAATACCTGACGCCGTTCGGGTGGAAGGAGATGTTCGGCCTTGCCTACCGCACCGACTACGACCTCAAGAACCATATGGCGAAGAGCGGTCAGGACCTGTACTACACCGATCCGGAGACGAACGAGAAATTCATTCCGCATGTGGTGGAGCCGACCTTCGGTCTCACGCGATTATTGTTGATGACGCTGTTGGAGGCGTACACCGAAGAGGGGGAAGGCGACGACAAGCGGGTCGTGCTCAAACTCAAGCCCGCGCTAGCACCGTATAAGGCGGCGGTGTTCCCGTTGCTGAAGAACAAGCCCGAACTCGTCGAGAGGGCGCGCGGTATTTTCAAAGAGCTCAAAAAGGACTTCATGGTCTCGTGGGATGACCGCGGCAACATCGGCAAACGCTACCTGGCGCAGGACGAGATCGGCACGCCGCAGTGCATCACGATCGATTTCCAGACCCTCGAGGATGACACCGTGACCGTCCGTGACCGCGACACCAAAGAGCAAAAACGCGTCTCTGCGTCCGAACTCCCGGCTGTGATTGACCAGTAGCACCAAAGTGTGCTATAGTTTGTTATAGAGGTAAGGTATGAAGCGGTCCTTTGTCATCGCGCTGTTCGTTGTGATCGGGGCCGGGTGCAGCAAGGCGGGGACCGGTGTCAGTGGCGCATCCGCTGTGCCGTCGGTCACCCCGACGGTACTGGACGGCAAGACCGGTCAGCCGGTGGCCGCCACGGTGTCGGGGTCCGATGACATCACGGTCACCGCGCTCGGGTTCTTCACCCTACAGACGCACGCGACCCCGCAGGTGTTCCTGTGGCCCGCCGACGCGTACCTGTCGGCGGCCTACACAAAGGCTGCCATCTACGGACAGAAGGACCCCGGCACCCTGTACCGGATGGCGCCCGGTGTCTCCGTCGTCGGCATCACCGTCGGCGCCGGGTTCACGGACGGTCCTGCGGCCGAACGACTCGCCACAGCCGCGGAGGTCATCTCCGCTGCCGGAGCGCTCCACTACCAGGTAGGCATTCAGGGGCAGGTGCAGGTGAGCGTCTACGTGGACGCGAACGACCCCGGGTTCGTGACCATGCCGAACGCTGCCGCTCTGACCTACACGCAGGCCGCCGGCGACGGCATCATCCGAGCGGCAAAGGTCGTGTTCAGGTCCAGCGGATTGGGCACGTTCTATTCCTGGGACAACCTACAGCATGCCGCGACGCACGAGCTGGGTCACACCAGCGGGCTGAACCACCTGGACCCCAACGGCGAGCAGGGCATCATGTCCGCATCAGCCGCCGCCTACTCGTATCTGGACTTCACGGACCGCGAGAAGTTGGTCATGAAGCTCCAGTACATCCGCCGACCCGGTACGATGCTGTCGGGAACCACGGAAAACGAGTTCGCCGTGGCGGGCAGCAGTGCGGGTGCCACATGGCATCTGGTCTGCGCCCAGTAGCAGTTCGGGCCGCGGGGAAACTCGCGGCCTTTTCCTTTTTCTGATATCGTTTTCCCGATGCCGGATATTAAGATAGAACTGAAGAAGACGTACCTGGCGATGATCCGGAACACTGCGAAGGGGGATGTACGTATCTTCCGGAACCTTTTCGCGACCGTCGATGGTCAAGAGCGGGATCTGTTGGAAGACGGGAAGGTGAGTTGCGCCGTGTTCGTCTCGTCATTGCTCTATCTCCTGAATTCCTCGCTCGAATACAGCGGCGCCGAACGATGGATCCGCTACACGCATGCCACGGTCGGGTCCACGGAAAAGGACCTCCAGGAAAACGGGTGGGTCAAAATTACGGAACCCAGGGAAGGTGCGATACTCTCGTGGGAGCCTATTTTATTCTCGGACGGGAACCGCCACGGGCACATCGGATTTTTCATCGGCAATGACCGTGCAATCAGTAATGCGTCCAACGGCGACGGCGTTCCGCGCGAGCACCATTGGACCTACGATGGCACGCGAAACGTCGAACGCATCTGGTGGCATCCCGCGCTCGATGAAGAATAGAAAACGGCTCCTGGGAGCCGTTTTCTATTGCTGCGCGGGCGACGGGATTCGAACCCGTGACCCCTTCCTTGACAAGGAAGTGCTCTAACCAGCTGAGCTACGCCCGCAGGTCGCGGGAAATAGTATACTATAGAATACGCATGCGCATCAAGCCTTGGCTTCTGACCGGTGCAGTGGCGGTATCCGCCGCCGTTGCCGCCGGTATCATCATCGCGGCAAATGATCCTGCAACGACCACGACGCCGCTCCGTATTCTGTTTTGGATCGCGCTCATACTCGGCCTCTGGGGCGTGACGGCGACCGTCCTTCAGATCGTCCGCATGAACCTCGCGCAGGCGACATGGGACGCGTTCGTCCTTACGGCGGGCACTGTCGCATCCATCCTGCTCCGCCGCGCGGGATACCGCGACCACCGATTGCTTGGGGGGCTCATTTTGGCTACACTGCTCCTATCGTTCCTCTTCTGGTGGCGTTTGCGTCATGCCCGATGAACTGACGAAAATCAAGGACGAGGCTTTACGCGACCTGGAGAACATCCGGGATGCCGC
Source organism: Minisyncoccota bacterium (assembly GCA_035524755.1). GTDB lineage: Bacteria > Patescibacteriota > Minisyncoccia > 2-02-FULL-40-12 > GWA2-44-9 > JAGOPO01. Next base: position 22,841 of record DATKOD010000007.1, on the reverse strand, counting down.
GGCGCTGGAACTCGCCCGCATCAGGCATCTGGGCCGGAGTTCGGAACTGTCGCAGTATCTGCGGACGCTCAAAGAACGGACGGCTGATCAACGTCGCACGCTCGGAAAGCTCGCCAACGATGCCCGTGCAGAACTCGAACATCTCTATGACGACGCACGTGCACGTCTAGCGGACACCGCAGAGGGACTCGCAGGAAAGCTCGACGTGACCGCGCCCGGCCTGCGGCATATACGCGGCCACATCCATCCGATCACATCGGCACAAGAGGAGATCAACGGCATCTTCGCGTCGATGGGTTTCCGCATCATGGACGGACCCGAAGTCGAAACGGACTTCAACAATTTCGAAGCGCTGAATTTTCCTCCGGATCATCCTGCTCGTGATATGCAAGACACGTTCTGGCTAAAGGGGATGAAGAATCTCATGCGTACCCACACGAGCCCGATGCAGGTGCGGTTCATGCAAGTCCACCAGCCGCCATTCCGTATCATCGTGCCCGGACGCGTCTGGCGCAACGAGGCCACCGACATGACGCATGACTTCCAGTTCCACCAGGTGGAAGGCCTCGTGGTCGCACCGCGCGGACCGCAGGCGCCGTCCATGGCGAACCTCAAGGGCGTGATGGAGCATTTCTACCGCCGATACTTCAATGATGCGGACCTGCAGGTCAGATTCGTTTCTTCCTATTTTCCGTTCGTGGAACCGGGCGTCGAAGTGTTCCTGCGCGGCACACGGGGCAAGCTCGCGGGAGTGTGGATCGAAGTCGCCGGAGCGGGCATGGTCCATCAGAACGTTTTTACGGCGGTCGGGTATGCTCCTAGTGAGATGCAGGGCTTCGCATTCGGCAATGCCATCGAACGGCTCGTCATGCTTCGGCGGGGGATCGATGATATCAGGTTGTTCAACGGCGGCGATCTCAGATTCCTGAACCAATTCTGACATGAAATTCTCCTGGCCGTGGATCAAGGAACTGTCAGGCGTCTTCCTCTCACCGCATGCGGCGGCGGAGCTCTTGTCGTCGAAGGCGTTCGAGGTGGAGGAGATTGGCAATGACGCGTGGGAGATCAAGATCCTTCCGAACCGTCCGGATTGCCTTTCACATCTCGGGATCGCGCGTGAACTGTGTGCATTGGACAATGCCAGGTTCGCTGCGCCCTCATACGAGTACGAAAAGTCCGTACACCCCGATGTCCGTATCACCGTGAAGGATACGGAAGGGTGTCCCCGGTTCTCGGCGCTCATCGTACGTGGCGTGAAAGTCGGACCGTCTCCCGCATGGTTGTCCGCGTACCTGGAGACCTGCGGGCTCCGTAGCATCAACAACGTAGTTGACGTCACGAACTACGTCATGCTCGAGCTCGGCCAGCCGATGCATGCGTTCGATCTCCGGCACATCCCTGAACTCGTTATCCGTCGAGCAAAAGTCGGAGAACGTGTCCGGGCGCTGGATGAAGCCCGGACGGAATACGAACTGGATCCGTCCATCCTGGTCGTCGCCGACGGTTCAAAGGCATTATCCATCGCCGGCATCAAGGGCGGGGCGGACTCGGGCATTTCCGACGACACGACGGATGTGCTCCTCGAGGCGGCGAACTGGGATCCCGTGGCCATCCGCGCCGCGAGCCGGAAGCTCGGGCTTCGTACCGATGCATCAATACGCTTCTCGTACGGTGTCGATCCGAATCTGACGGCACCGTCCTTGGTGCGGGCGGGTGAGCTGCTCGCACGCGCCGCCGGCGGGACTGCCGACCGTGCCATCATCGATGCATATCCGACTCCGCGGTTGCCGTGGCAAATCACTGTCGATCCCGAATACACACGCTCATTGCTCGGCACGGATATCGGCGTCCCGCAGACGCGGAGCATCCTAGAATCGCTGGGATTCGGAACGGAGGACCGGAGCGGCAAACTCATCGTAACGGTACCCACGCGGCGTTCGGATGTCAGCGGTGCCGAGGATATCATCGAAGAAGTCGCCCGGGTCTATGGATACGATGCCCTGCCATCAATTCCACCGGTGTTCCCAATCTATGATGAAAAGGGCTGGGTGGCGGGGGATACCAACGCGGCATGGGATGAATACGACATCATCCGTGAACGCTTTGCCATCGCACGACTATTGGCCGGTGCCGGATATTCGGAGGTCTATAATTACGCATTCGTGCCGGACGGAACGAAATTCGAACTGGCCCAGCCTCAATCATCCGAATATCGGTACCTCCGAACGACACTTGTACCGCGCCTGTTGACGAACCTGCGCGACAACCTGCGCTTCACCGACGAAGTCCGTCTGTTCGAAGCCGGACATACGTATGCCAGCATCGGCGAAAAGGAACCGCTGCGGCTCGGAATCGCGCTTGCCCGTCGCTCCGGAGGCTCGGACGTGTTCTATGAACTCAAGGGTGCGCTGGATTTGCTCATTGAACGCATAGGCATCGACGATGTCGTCTACGATGATGCGGAGCCGTTCCCGTGGGACGCGGGCGCGGTCAGTGCGACCGGCGCCGGAAGGAGAGCGTTACTGCGGATCGAGGGTTCGGGAATGATCATCGGATTCGTCGGTGCGATTTCTTCCGGCGTGGCCGAAGAGCTGAAGCTCAAAGGTTCTGCGGCGGTCGCGGAACTCGATTTGCGTGCGCTCATCGAGCTTGCCGAACAGGAGAACGAATTCGAACCGCTGCCGAAGTACCCGAGCATCATCCGTGATATCGCGGTGCTCGTGGATCAGGGTGTAAAAGTTGATGACATCCTCCAGACCGCCGAAGACGCGGGTGGCGACATCGTTGAAGATGTGGATGTGTTCGACATCTTCCTGCCGACCGGCGAGGAGAAGCTCAAGGCCGAAGGGGATACACCAGAATACGGAAAAAGCGTCGCATTCCATGTCATCTTCCGCGCTTCGGACCGTACGCTGACCGACAAAGAAGTCGATGCCGCCGAAGCCGCAATCAAGGCCGCGTTGACCGAGGATCTTGACGCCAAAATCAGATAGCACCTGACATCAGAAAAACGGCATCTTAAGCCGCTTTTTATGTGGATTTCAGGTGTTGATATCCGTGAGGAAAGGCGTACAATAGTTAGGCATTATGGTGACCAAGAAAGAGGCCCCCAAGAGCTCGTATACCGCGTCCGACATCTACGTCCTGGAGGGTCTTGAGCCTGTCCGGAAACGCCCCGGGATGTACATCGGTTCCACGGGCAATGACGGCCTCCACCACCTCATTTGGGAGGTGTTCGACAACTCGTTGGACGAGGCGATGGCGGGACACGCAACGCGCATCATCGTGAAGCTGCTCCCCGACGATATGGTTGAAGTGACCGATGACGGTCGCGGTATTCCGGTGGGAATCCATAAACAGACGGGAGTTTCTGCGCTAGAGACGGTCATGACCACTCTCCATGCGGGTGGCAAATTCGGTGGTGATGCGTACAAGGTCGCCGGGGGACTGCATGGCGTAGGCGTATCGGTGGTCAACGCGCTCTCAAAGTACGTGAAGGTGGAAGTACATGTCGATGGAAGCGCGTACATGCAGGAATACGAGCGTGGCAAACCGAAAAAACCGGTGAAGAAGATCGGTACCGCGGCTGATCACGGCACCATCGTCACATTCCAGCCGGATCCGGAGATATTCAAAGAGCGGGAATTCAAGCTCGATATGATCCTGAACCACCTGCGGCAGCAAGCGTACTTGACCAAGGGCATTACTATCCAAGTCGTCGATGCGCGCGATGGTGTCCGCCCGCCGTCATCAAGGGAGTCGCAATTTCCGACGTACACGTTCCATTTCGAGGGGGGCATCGTCTCGTACATCGGATTCCTCACGCACGGCATCGAGCCGGTCCACAAGAATCCGTTCTACGTGGACAAGCAGGAAGAGAACATGGCTGTCGAAATCGCACTCCAATATGTCGACGACATGTCGCCCAAGGAGTTCAGCTTCGCCAACAACATCCATACGACCGAGGGTGGTATGCATATGACCGGATTCAAGACTTCGCTGACGCGCATCCTCAACGATTACGCGCGCAAGAACGGATACCTCAAAGAAAAGGACGATAATCTCACCGGCGACGACGTGCGCGAAGGCCTGGTCGCCATCGTATCGGTCAAGATCAATTCTTCGGTCCTGCAGTTCGAGGGGCAGACCAAAGCGAAGCTCGGTAATCCCGAAGCTCGTGGCGCTGTGGAGACTGTTATGAGCGTCGAGTTCACCGATTGGTTGGACCGCAATCCGGCCGATGCACGGGGCATTCTGGATAAAGTCATTTTGGCGGCGAAAGCCCGCGTGGCCGCCAAAGCCGCCCGTGATACGGTCCTGCGAAAAGGCGCTCTGGACGGGTTTTCGCTGCCAGGCAAACTGGCCGACTGCTCCAGCCGCTCAGCGGAGCAGTCCGAGCTGTTCATCGTCGAGGGAGATTCGGCCGGTGGCTCCGCGAAGCAGGGACGCGACCGGAACTTCCAAGCCATCCTGCCGTTGCGTGGAAAGATCCTGAACGTCGAACGGGCGCGCATCGATAAGATGCTCGCATCAATCGAGGTCCGTGCACTCATCATCGCGATGGGTACCGCCATCGCCGACGAATTCGACCTGTCAAAACTCCGATACCACAAGATCGTCATCATGACGGATGCCGATGTCGACGGTGCGCACATCCGTACGCTGCTCCTGACTCTGTTCTACCGCTATTTCCCGAAGCTCATCGAAGCCGGTCACATCTACATCGCTCAGCCGCCCCTGTACGGCATCCGCAAAGGGACGCACACGCAATATGTCTATTCCGATGAAGAAAAGGACAGGGTCGTCGCTCAACATGCCAAGGCAGCCGGCGTGAAGATCGAGACCTCGACTCCGGCGAAGAAGAAAACGGGCAAAACGTTCGCTGATTTCACGGCGACGCCGGTGGAGGATGAACAGCAACCTCCGGAAACCGCCGAAGAAGGGGAACCGGCCGAAGGAGTCATAAAAGTCGCCGGATTGAACATCCAGCGCTACAAGGGTCTCGGCGAAATGAACCCTGAACAGCTCTGGGAGACGACCATGAACCCGGCCAATCGGGTGCTGCTGCAGGTCACGGTCGCTGATGCCGAGGAGGCAGACCGTGTCTTCGATGTGCTCATGGGGGCGGACGTATTACCGCGCAAGAAATTCATCCAGACCCATGCCCGCTCGGTGCAGAACCTCGATATTTGACGGATTGCTTCCTTTTTGGTAGTGTCCTCGGTGCGCCCGCGGGCGTTTTTTAGAGAATCCCATGGAATCTGTCATCACATTCCTCCGCGAAGTACGCGCAGAACTGAGCAAGGTGACTTGGCCGTCACGCCGTCAAATGGTGCTGTATACGGCAGTCGTGCTCGGCCTGTGCCTGGCATTCGCGATCTACTTGGGCGGTATCGATGCTTTGGCCACCTGGCTGGTCGGGACGTTCATCGTGCGATAATCTTTCCTCATGCCGAAACAGGTCACAACCGGTGCGCGCGAGTGGTACGCCATCCACACCTACTCTGGATACGAGGATAGTGTCGCGCGCAACCTGAAACAACGCGTCGAATCCCTAGGGTTCGAGAACCGCATTTTCCAGGTGCTCGTGCCGAAGGAGAAGAAGATCCGCGTCAAAGGCGGCAAGCGCGAAGTCGTCGAGGAGAAGATCTACCCTGGCTACGTGCTCGTTGATATGATCGTCTCCGACGACTCGTGGTACGTGGTACGCAACACGCCCAGCGTCACAGGATTCATCGGTGCCGGGACGACACCCACCCCGTTGTCACGTGCCGAGATCGACGACTTGCTCGGACGCATGGGCGTCGCGGAGCCGCAATACAAAGTGGATGTGAAAGTCGGCGACCGTGTGAAAATCACGGACGGGCCGTTCAAAGACTTCGACGGCAAAATCTTTGAGGTTGACCCGGAGAAGGGACGTGTCAAGGTGCTGGTCACTATTTTCGGTCGGGAAACTCCGGTGGAACTGGATTTCCTCCAGATGAAGAAACTTTAAACCATGGCAAAGAAGATCAAGGAAATCGTGAAATTGCAGATCGAGGGTGCGGCCGCAACGCCGGCGCCACCGGTCGGTATGATCCTGGGCCCCCGCGGGCTGAATTTGCAGCAGTTCTGTCTGCAGTTCAACGAGGCGACCAAGGACAAGAAGGGACAGGTCATCCCGGTGGAGGTCACCATCTACGAGGACCGCTCGTTCGACTTCAAGCTCCGCACGCCGCCCGCAGCTTACCTGCTGCGCGTCGCCGCCGGTCTGGAGAAGGGGTCGGGCGTTCCCAACAAGAACAAAGTCGGCTCCATCACCCGGGCACAGCTGAAAGCCATCGCCGAACAGAAGATGGCGGACCTGAATGCCAACGACGTCGACGCCGCGATGGAGATCATCGCCGGCACCGCGCGCTCGATGGGCATCGACATCAAGTAGTTGCATTCCTCTTCCAGTGTTCTAGTCTACAACGGCCGAAAGGCCGTTGTACGTTGTTTGACAATAAGGGGAGTGAGTCATGCAGAAAGTCGAACCCAAGGTGTTCCTCATCGGTGAGTCGCGGGTCGTCGAGGAAGGGCTGCAGGCCTACCTGGACCACATCGGCATCCCGGATTGGACATCCGACGCCCCGTCCGACTCCGAGAAGATCGCGGAGATCATGGGACGTCTGTGCTACCGGAGCTTCCAGCCCGGCATGAACAAGAACGTCACGAAGATCCGCGAGCGCAACGACGAGTACATGGCGAACATCCTGAGCACTAAGCACGGCTCGGTGCTCGAGCACACGATGATGAACTTCGTGTTCGCCGACGTGTCGCGCGTGTTCACGCACGAGCTGGTGCGGCACCGGCAGGGTGTTGCCATCTCGCAAGAGAGCCTGCGGTTCGTGCGGCTCGACGCCCTGAAGCAGTGGTTGCCGACCTGCATCCGCGAGGACGAGCAGGCGATGACCATCTTCGTGCAGACCTTCGAGCAGCTCGAGACGCTGCAGAGGGAGCTGGCGGAGTATTTCAAGCTCGACCGTCCGGGCGTGCCGTTCACGACGAAGAAGATCATCACGTCCGCCATGCGTCGGGTGGCGCCCATCGGCCTGGCGACGACCATCGGCTGGTCGGCTAACCCGCGCGCGCTCCGGTGGGTCCTGGAGATGCGCACGCACCCGTCGGCCGAGGAGGAGATCCGCCTCGTGTTCGGCAGGGTCGGCGCCATCGTCACCAAGCGCTACCCGAACATCTTCGGCGACTTCCTGGCCGACGACGCTGACGGCCTGCCGTGGTACCGGCCGGCCAACAGCAAGGTGTGAGCATGACCAAGAAGCGGCAGGAACGCGACGCGATGTTCCAGTTGGCGTTTCTGGTCTCCACCGCGGCACATTCCATCCTGGGGACGTGTGACCGTCTTCGTACGGCGTGTGGCATCGTTCAGAAGAAGCGTCTCCGGGGCTTCGGATTCAACGGTTCCGTCAGCGGACTGCCGCATTGTGACGACGTCGGGCATCTACTGGAAGAGGGGCATTGCGTCGCGACCATCCACGGCGAAGACAACGCCATCCTGAACACGGATCCCGCGTTGCTCATCGGTGCGCAGGCCATCGTGACCGCGACGCCGTGCGTGAACTGCATCAAGCGCCTTCTGCAGGCGGGCATCGGACGCGTAGACTTCTACGGCGAGTACTCGAACTCGCTCGGCCGCACCAAGACCGCCGCCATGGCCCGGGCGAAGAAGGTGCCGCTCGTCCAGCACACCGTCGACTGGGCCGACGTGTTCCAGCGTCTCTTCGACCTACTGGCTCGTAAGGGCGGCATCCTGCACATCGCCGGCTACCGCTTGCGGGTGACAAAGGAGCCGATGGACCGCTGACCCTGTGGACAACGAAAAACGACCGCCATGCTACCATGGCGGTCCGTTCCTTCCAGGGGTAATGATTATGGCCGCCGACAAGATTCCGCCGTTCATTGCGTTCGAAGGCATCGACAAGTGCGGGAAGGGGACACAGAGCCTGAAAGCGGTCGATTTCCTTCGTGGTGTCTGGGGGAACGTCGTCTTCTTCCGGGAGCCCAACGAGCGTGACAACCACACTGGGCGTCTCATCCGGAGAATCCTTCAGCACGAACTTCCGGCACCCGCGAACGATGCGCTTCAGCGCCTGTTCGTCATCGACCGGGCCGAAGACACCGTATGCACAGTCCTGCCGGGCCTCGAGCACGGGCGGCCGGTGGTCGCTGACCGGTTCGCGCTCTCCACCATCGCGTACGGGGCGCTGACCGGATGTGCCGACCTCTTCATCGCGATGCATCGCGAGGTGCTCGGTCCGTGGCTCCGCTGGCCCAACCTGACCGTTCTCATGGATATCCCAGCCGAAGTCGCGATGCAGCGTCTCGCACGGGAGCGGGGAGCACCGGAGCTCTTCGAGAAGCTCGAGAGCCTTGCGAAGATCCGGCAGGCGTACCTCGACATCGCTGCCTCGAGCCGTGCATGGGCTCCCGACATGCGGGTGGAAGTCATCAACGGCGACCGCCCCGTCGATACCGTCGCCGCCGAGATACAGATGATTCTTGCCCCCTACACACCGTAGGGGGCCGTTTCTTTTTGATGATGTTCCGTGCTACAGTAGGCAATCATGGCCGAGTATCTGACGACAATCGGACTGGAAATCCACGCGGAGCTCAACACTGCAACCAAGATGTTCTGCGACTGCGCCAATGATCCGCTGGAAAAGCGTCCCAACTTCAATGTCTGTCCCTTATGCATGGGCCACCCGGGCACATTGCCGGTAGCAAATCGCACTGCCATCGAAAAAGTCATCCAGGTCGGACTTGCCTTAGGGTGTTCCATCGAGAAATACACGTTCTTCGAACGCAAGAACTATTTCTATCCTGACCTGCCCAAGGGGTACCAGATATCGCAGTTCCAAATGCCGTTCTGTCGCGAGGGGAAGCTCGGTGGTGTGCGCATCGAACGTATCCATCTGGAGGAAGATGCCGGTCGGCTCATCCATGACCGCGACCCGGAATGGTCGTTGGCTGATTACAACCGAGCCGGCGTGCCGCTCTTGGAATTGGTGACGCACCCGGATCTGCATGATCCCGAAGATGTGCGGAGATTCGCCACGGAGCTGCAGCTGTTGCTGCGGTATCTTGGCGTGTCCGATGCTGATATGGAAAAAGGCCAGATGCGCGTTGAGGTCAACCTGTCCATTCGACCCACCGGCCAGAAAGAATATGGCACCAAGGTGGAAGTGAAGAACATCAATTCCATCTCTTCCGCGGCGCGCGCGGCGCAATACGAAATCGAACGTCAGACAACGGTACTGGATGCCGGAGAGAAACTCGTGCAGGAGACGCGCGGGTGGGACGACATCAAAGGCATCACCGTGAGCCAACGGACCAAAGAGGGAAGCGCGGACTACCGGTACTTCCCGGAGCCCGACTTGCCGCCCATCGTCCTGACCGATGCTGAAATCGAAGAGCTTCGCGCGACCATCCCTGAACTTCCGCAGGCGCGCCGCGAACGGTTCGTCAAGGAATACGGACTGCCGGCCGCTGATGTGGAAATCCTGACAATTTTCAAGGAGCTGGGGGATTTCTTCGAAGATGTTGCGAGTGAACTTGATGACCCGAAGCTCAACAAAACGGCGGCGAACTGGCTCATCGTCCAATTGCAGCCGTTTCTGGCTACCGCGAATGCGATTCCACAGGATACGAAATTGACCGCAGAAAACTTCGCTGACTTCATCATACGTGTCGCATCCGGACAGGTTTCCAGCACCGGCGCCCAGAAGCTCCTGGCGTACATGTGGGAAACCGGCGATACACCGGAACATCTTATCAATCAGCACGACCTCGCACAGGTGTCGGATTCCGACGACATGAATCGATTCGTAGAAGACGCGATCGCACAATCCGAGAAAGTCGCCGCCGATTTCAAGGGCGGCAAAGAAGCCGCGATGAAAGCGCTGGTCGGCAAAGTCATGGCGCTCTCCAAGGGCAAAGCGAATCCTCAGATGGCCGAACAGCTCTTACGCGAGAAACTGAAATAATAAAGCCCGCCAATGAGTGGCGGGCGCCGGACTATTACGGATGCAGGGGCATCTTCGACATGAGGAACCTTCGAATTTGGATCCATCCAGTGATGGTTCGCAGCCGTTCGGACTCGCTCGGACCGGTGAGTGTTGGCACTCCAAGCTCGGTTAGCGGCTGAATGCTGATGCGAAGGTACGAATGATGGGCGACTCTGATGAGGGCGCGGTCACGCTCACGATCGACGTGGAGCGTCCATGGGGCATGGTCATCTCGTATCACTTCATATTCCTCCGCTAGCGGAAAGAATTCTACACCGAAAGAAATCTTTTGGCAAGTCTTTCCGCCTCGACGGTGCCGGTAATCCGGCGAATATCCGTATTCCTTCTCCACCAGGTCACCTGACGTTTCGCATACGCGATGATATCGCGAAGGAGTCCATGCCGCATCTCGGTTCGGGTCATTTTGTGCTGAAGGAAGAGTGCGAGCCAACGATACTCAAGGCCGAACGATTCCAGTCGTTTCCATGATACACCGGAAGCGCGCAGACGGCGGGCCTCAGCGACCATGCCCGATTTCAGCCGTGCATCCAGTCTTCTCTCGATGCGTTGCTTCAGTGTGGTCATGGGCCGCGAGACGGCCAGATAGAGCACATCATAGTTCGCGGTACCCATGGCATGGGGGACGGGTTTTCCGGTCTTCATGACGATCTCCAGCGCGCGGATAAGCCGCACCGGGTTATGTCGGTCGATGGCGGCGGCGCGGGTGGGATCCAGCTTCCGGAGACGCGCGTAGAGCTGCGGAGTCGTGAGCGTGTGCAAGCGCGCACGGAGTTTTGCATCCGGCCTCACGTCAGGGATGGAGCGGCCATAGACGAGCGCATCGATCCAGAATCCGGTGCCGCCACAGACGATCGGAACCTTGCCGCGACGGAGAGCGTCGGCGATGGCATGTGATGCCGCCCGGCGCCACCGCACCACGGAGTACTGGCGAGTAGGGGAGGCGACATCGAGCAACCGATGCCGCACGAGCTTCTGCTCGCGTTTCGTGACTTTGCCGGTGCCGATGTCCATGCCACGGTATACCTGGCGCGAGTCAGCGGAGATAATTTCGCCGTTGAATCTCCGCGCCAGACGGATGGCGATATCAGATTTTCCGGACGCCGTGGGACCGGCGATGACGATTATTCGGTGTTTGATTTTCTCCATATTTCGTGGTATACTGTACCCTGTCGCTCATTGAATCACAAGGAGGGGATGGGTGCGGCTCGCGATCAAGATGTTCGTGGTCGGCCTTCTGGCAACCGCGGTTGTGATGCCGTTTCCCGAAGCGATCGTCGGACTGGGTCGTATCCGCGGTATCAGAGCGTTCCCCGTACTGGTTGTGGCGTTGGCCATTTCGATGGCCCAACTCGTGGGGGAGTACTGGTTGGTCGGGCAGGCCCGTGACCGCGTGAGTTCGTACGTGAGACTGCAATGGCTCCATGCCGGTTTCCGCGATGGATGGCAGGCATTCCGAACCCGGTACATGCCCGACCTCGACCGATACCGTTCCATCATCTGTCCGGTACTCGAGGCTGGTGGCTACACGACGATGTGCGTAGGATGCCTGAACCCGATTCCGTTCACCCCGATATCGCGCATGGCCGCGGTCGCCATCTGGCGGACGGCGAAACTGCCCGGCAGCATGACCATCATCGTCCTGTGCACCATCATCAAGTACTGCTTCTACGTGGCCGGCATCAGTCTCTTGGTCGCCCGGCACTGAACGGGACCCTTCGGGGTCCCGTTTTCTTATTTCTTTTGTTCGATCTCTTGACGGAGGCGCGACGTGAGTTCGCTCAACGGCATCTGGCCGAGATCTTCGCCGCCCCGCTTGCGCACCGATACGACGTTGGCCGCGATGTCCTTGTCACCCAGGATGACGGAGTAGGGTACTTTCCATGTTTCTGACGCACGGATGCGCTTCCCGATGGTTTCATCGCCGGTCGAGACGTCCACACGCAGACCCGCGACACGGAGTTCAGTGGCAACTTTAATCGCGGCGTCGGCGTGCTTCTCGCTGATAGGGTGGATCGAGACCTGCATCGGCGACAGCCAGAGCGGGAACGCACCGGCGGTATCCTCGATGAGGATGGAGAGGAATCGTTCGATGGAGCCCATGATGGCGGCGTGGATCATCACGATACGTTCCTTCTCGCCCTTCTCATTAGCGCAGACGAGATCAAAGCGGTCCGGCATGTTCAAGTCGAGTTGGATGGTAGCCACTTGCCACTCGCGGCCCAAGGAATCCTTGGCGAGGAAATCCAGTTTGGGACCGTAGAACGCGGCTTCTCCTGTGCCGTCGATATATGCGACCTTCTTCTCGTGGACAATCTCTTCCAGGAGTGACTCGGCTGTCTTCCATTTGTCGGGATCACCTAGATATTTTTCGGGGTGCGCGGGATCGTGGCGCGACAGCCGGACCGCAAGGGTGAATCCGAACGCGCCGTAGAACTCATGGATGATGTCCCAGATCTTCAGGAATTCGTCCTTGGCCTGGGACAGCCGGCAGAACACGTGTGCATCGTCTTGGGTGAAGCTGCGGGCGCGGGAGAGTCCCGAAAGTTCGCCGGTTTGCTCATCGCGGTACACCATCGTCGTGTTCGCATACCGTTGAGGCAGGTCGCGGTAGCTGAACTGGCGGCGCGCGTAGATCTGAGTGTGGTGCGGGCAGTTCATCGGCTTCATTGCGAACTCGTGATCCTCGCGCGTCCGGATCTTGAAGAGATCATCCTTATACTTCTCCCAATGACCGCTTTTCTCATAGAGCTCGCGCTTCGTGATATGCGGGATTTCCACGCGTTCGTAGCCCCGCGCGAGCCGGAGCGACCAGACGAAATCATCCAAGAGATTGCGGACCAATGTGCCGCGTGGCGTCCACAGCGGCAAGCCGGAGCCCACCAGGTCGGAGAAGACGAAGAGGTCAAGCTGCGGTCCGAGGATCTTGTGGTCGCGCTTACGCGCCTCCTCCAGCATCTTCACATATGCGTTCAACTCGCCGGCGTTCGCGAACGCGAGGCCGTAGATCCGGGTCAGTTGCTTGTTCTTTTCGTCACCGCGCCAGTAGGCGCCCGCCAGCTTGTCGAGCTTGAACGAATCAGCCGGGATATCATGCGATGGGTCGTCCACATGGCCGCCGCGGCACAGGTCGGTGAATTCGCCGGAGGTATACAGGGTGAGTTTCTCGCCCTTGGCGACGATGTCGTCGATGAGTTCGAGCTTATAGGGGTTGTCTTTGAAGAATGCGCGCGCTTCGTCCGGCGTGACCTCTTTGTGCTCGAAGGAAGTCCAGGTCGGAAGAAGTTTCTTCATCTCCTTCTCGATACGGGGCAGATCTTCCTCCGAGATAGGGGAGGAGAATTCGAAGTCGTAGTAGAAGCCGGTATCGATCGCCGGCCCGATGGTCCGCTTCGCGTCGGGATGCAACTTCAACACCGCTGCCGCGAGCAGATGCGCCAATGTGTGCCGTGCATGTTCTAGGTCGGTCGCCATAACGCACAGCCTAGCAGAGAAACCGCGGCGAATCTAGGCCACGATAGCGATGGGCTTCGCCGTATCGCAGAGGAGCTTCAGATTGCCGTCGCGGTTGTCGAGTTTCCCGGCGAGCACCACGACGGTGTTCTCGGCCCATGCGTTCGGCGTCTTCTCCAGAACCGACGGGAACACGACGACTTCTATCTTGCTGGTGAGGTCCTCGATGAGCGAGAACAGCATCGGACGGCCGGTCTTCGTGATGATCTTCTTCGAACTGGTCACTAACCCCGCGATCTTCGCCGGCTGCCCGGCGACGGGCTTCAGGTCTTTGATGGCAGTGACCCGTTCCAGGGCGAGGCGCTGCTGCAGGTCGTGCAGGGGATGTTCGGAGACATAGAGGCCGATGAGTTCCTTCTCCCAACGGAGTCGTTCGGCCTTCGTCGCCGGTTCAGCGGAAGTCAGTCGGAACGCGGGCGCGGCGACCGTCGTCTCACCGAAGAGCGATGCCTGGCCCAGGTCGGCGTGCCGCGAGCGCTCCCGCGCGTACGAGAGCAGCATATCGATGCTTGCCAGGAGCGCATTGCGCTCGCCGAGCGCGTCCAACGCTCCGCACCTTGCCAGGGACTCCAGTGATTTACGGTTCATGTCCTTGTGCTGGATGCGCAGGACGAGATCATCGATGCCGGAGTAGGGACCGTTCGCGATCCGTTCCGCGATGATGGCATGGACGATGGCGCTGCCGACGTTCTTGACGGCCGCCAATCCGAACCGCAGTGCAGGACCCTCGGCGGTCGTCACCACGGCGAACCGCTCGCCCGATTCGTTCACGTCGGGCGGCAGGACCGGAATTCCCATCTGGCGGGCCTCATCCACCAGGAATGCGACGCGTTCCACATCACCCGTCTCGGAATTCATGAACGATGCCATGAATTCCGCGGGCCAGTTTGCTTTCAGGTATGCGGTCTGATAGGCGATCATCGCGTAGCATGCCGCGTGACTGCGGTTGAACGCATACCGGTTGAACGGTTCGACGAGTTCCCAGAACTTGTCCGCGATCGGTTTGGAGGTTCCCACGCGTGCGGCGCCCTCCTTGAACTTGCCCTCCTGCTCATCCAAGAGCTTCTTGATCTTCTTCCCGACGGCTTTTCGCAAGACGTCCGCTTCAGCGAGCGTGAAACCGGCGAGCGCCTGCACCGCCTGGATGAGCTGCTCCTGGTACACCATGACGCCGTACGTGTTGTTGAGCACGGTCGCGAGCTTCGGATGCAGGTATTCCACCGGCTTGCGGCCGTGTTTGCGGTCGATGTAATCGGGAATGAGGTCCATCGGACCCGGGCGGTACAGCGCTACCATGGCGATGATATCCTCGATGCCGGTCGGTTTCAGTTCCCGCAGGTACCGTTTCATGCCGGCCGATTCCAGCTGGAAGACCCCGGTCGTATGTGCCTGCTGCAGAAGCGCGAACGACTTCGCATCGTCCAGCGGGATCTTGTCGATATCGATGTCGACGCCGTGGTTCGCCCTCACCATCTTGAGCGTATCCTCGATGATGGTCAGGTTCGCCAGTCCCAAGAAGTCCATCTTCAGAAGTCCGAGGTCGCCGACGGCGTTCATCTCGTATTGGGTGATGATGTCTTCTTCGTTCGTGCCCCGCTGCAGGGGAAGGTATTCGGTGAGCGGCTGCGGCGTGATCACCACGGCGCAGGCGTGCGTGGACGCGTGCCGGGCGACTCCTTCCAGGCGGGCTGCGGAGTCGATGAGCTGTTTCGCCTGGGGGTCCGCGCGATACACCGCGGCGACCTCCTCCATCGTTTCGACGCAATGCTCAAGGAACGGTTTGCCGTCGCGCTTCCCCGGGTAGTCGGGTACGGGCCCGCCGGGCAGGAGTTTCGCGATGCGGTCGCAGAAGTCGTACGTGTGGCCCAGGGCACGTCCGGCGTCGCGGATGGCGCCGCGTGCGGCCATCGTGCCGAACGTGATGATCTGCGCGACGTGGTCGCGGCCGTACTTCTCGGTGACGTACTGCAACACCTCTCCGCGACGCGAGTCCGCGAAGTCCAGGTCGAAATCAGGCGGGCTGACGCGCTGCGGGTTCAGGAACCGTTCGAACAGCAGGTTGTATTTGAGCGGGTCGACGTTCGTGATGCGCAACAGGTACGCCAAGAGCGAGCCGGCACCCGAGCCGCGTCCGGGCCCGACCATGATGCCTTGGCGTTTCGCCCAGTTCACGAAATCGGCGACGATGAGGAAATAGCTGGAGAATCCCGTCTGTGCGATGACGCCCAACTCGTAATCCAATCGTTCCAGAATGGCCGGAGCGGGTTCGCCGAAACGCTGCTTCGCGCCCTCGTAGGCGAGCACCTTGAGATACTCGTGGGGATCGTGGTACCCGTCAGGCAGTGCGAACGGCGGGAGGTGAAAGGCGCCCAGCGCGAGCGTGACGTTGCACCGGTCCGCGATGACGGCGGTGTTGTTGATGGCCTCGGTGGCAACGTCATCCGGCAGCTCACGGCGGAACTTCTTCTCCATGTCGTCCGCCGACAGGAACGAGAAATCGTCCTGGTTCATCGAGAACCGTTTCTCATCATGGATGGTATTGCCCGTCTGTACCGCAAGGAGAATGTCGTGTGCGCGGGCGTCGTCGGCCGTGCAGTAGTGCGAATCCTGTCCGGCGACGACCGGCAGACCGAGTTTACGTGCAATGGCCACGAGCCCTTCGTTCACCTTCTTCTGTTCCGGCATGTTCTCATGCACCTGCAGTTCCACGAAGTAGTTGCCGTCGCCCATGATGGAGCGGTATTCGGTGGCGATGCGTTCGGCTTTCTCCATGTCTCCCTGCATGACCGCCTGCGACAGTTCGCCGCCCAGGCACGACGACATCGCGATGAGCCCCTCGTGGTGTGCGCGCAACAGCTCACGGTCGATGCGCGGCTTATAGTAGAACCCTTCCAGGTGCGCCGCGGTCACCAGTTTCAACAAGTTCTTGTACCCGGTCTCGTTCTCAGCGAGCAGGATGAGGTGCCACCGGCGGTCGGTATCGATACCGGGCTTCTTATCGAACCGCGAGCCGTCGGTGATGTACGTCTCGACGCCGATGATCGGCTTGATGCCCGCTTTGGTCGCCTTCTTATAGAATTCGATCGCGCCGTAGAGCGCACCATGGTCCGTGATGGCCATGGAATCCATTCCAAGGGCGCGCGCCCGGTTCACGAGCGCATCAACCTTGGAGAGTCCGTCCAGGAGGGAATAGTGGGAGTGGGTGTGCAGGTGGACGAACCGCATGGGGCCATTCTAGTCCTCTATTTCGATGACTCACAATGTGGATATTTAACCCCAGGTTTTCCGCGGGTTTCGGGACCCGTTGCACGATTCTGCGAAGTGTGGTACGCTACAAATCCTATGGGAGTCCCACGACATCACATGGCCAAGGGCAAGCAGCTTCGCCGCCGCTCGCACCTGGCCCTTACGAGCCGACTGACGTTGGCATGCAAGCAGTGCGGCAAGCAGATCAAACCGCACACCGTGTGCAAGTACTGCGGCTACTACAAGGGCCGTGAGGTGGTCAATGTCCTCGCGAAGCAGATGAAGAAGGCGCAGAAGAAGAAAGAGCAGTCCGCACGTTAATGGCTTCACGACATCTTGCACGGTCGATCGCGATGCAGTCCCTGTATGAGTGGGACTTCAAGGGACGCGACAATTCGATGCTGCCGGAGATCCTCGAACACACCCTCCACGAGTTCGGTGCGGGGCTTGAAGAGCCCGAGTTCGTTGTGGGGCTGGTTAAGGGGACCATCGACCATCTGGCGGACATCGATCCCATCATTGAGCGCGTGGCTCCACAGTGGCCGTTGGATCAGATCGCGGTCGTGGACCGTAACGTCCTACGCCTGGGTCTGTACGAACTGATGTTCGGTGACCGCGATGCGGTGCCGCCGAAAGTCGCTATCAACGAAGCCATTGAATTAGCGAAGTCGTTCGGCGGAGAATCCAGCGGCAGGTTCATCAACGGAGTGCTCGGGACCGTGTATAAGGAAATGGGAGAGCCGGGGAAGGACGACGCACCACCGCGCAAGCAGGAACAGGAAGAAGAGGAATCGAAAGAGTCAGAAGTGGTTTCATAATCACCGGGCCGAAGAACAGGCATGGGGGTCACCCCGCCGTGCATGTTGTCTGGCTCGGCATCACACGATGCCCGAAAGCGAATATGCGCCCCTGATGGAGCGCATCGGATATCAGTTCAAAGACCTGACGCTGTTGCGTCAGGCGTTGACGCACCGTTCGTACCTCAATGAGCATCCCGACTGGCCACACGGCCACAATGAGCGGCTGGAGTTCCTCGGCGATGCGGTATTGGAACTCGTCGTCACCGAATACCTGTTCGCGCACTATCCAGACGAGACGGAAGGAGAGATGACGAACTGGCGCGCCGCATTGGTGAACGCCAATATCCTGTCGGACATCACCAACTCGTTCAGTCTCAATGAGCATCTGCTCCTGTCGCGAGGTGAAGCGCGGGATACCGGACGTGCGCGGCAGTTCATCCTGGCGAACGCCATCGAAGCGCTCATTGGCGCCATGTACATGGACGGCGGATACGCTCCCTGCAGGGAGTTCATCGAGAAATTCGTGTTGAACCACTTGTCCGACATCATTGCCAACAAAACCTACCGCGACGCGAAATCCCTTCTGCAGGAAGAGGCACAGGAGCGCATCGGAGTCACTCCGACCTACCAGGTCATGGAAGAATGGGGGCCTGACCACGCGCGGCAGTTCAAGATCGGCGTGTATCTGGGCAAGGAACTCGCCGGTGAAGGCCAGGGGCAGTCCAAGCAGGATGCCCAGCAGGCTGCCGCCGAAGATGCCCTGAAGAACAGGGGCTGGAAGTAACTTGCTATTTTCTGCCTCTTCTGTTATTATCAGGCGTCATGTTAAAGATCCGTCTTCAACGCATCGGCAAAAAGCACCAGGCCCACTACAAGGTCGTGGTGCTGGAACACGCGCGCAAGCCGCAGGGTCAGTACCAGGAACAGCTGGGTACCTACGATCCCCGCGGCAAGAAGCTCATTCTAGACGTTCCGCGCGTTGAGGCGCTGATGTCAAAGGGAGCGCAGATCAGCCCGACGGTCAACAACCTCATGGTCAATTACAAGCTCTGGGACCGCCCGAAAGTGAAGTCCTGGAGGCCGAAGGCCAAATCGGCGGAGACAAAATAGCGAGATCGAACCAAGGAGCCCGCAGGGGCTCCTTGTGCATAGAATCATGCAGACCATTCTACTGGACTTGCAGGGAGACTACAGTGCGATCCTGGAGCGCGTCGTCGCGGTGCTGCAGCGCGGTGGCACTGCGGTGTTCCCAACCGACACGCTCTACGGTCTTGGCTGCAACGCGCTCGATGCGCATGCCGTCGGTCAGATATTCGACATCAAACACCGCAGCTACGTGAAGGCGCTGCCGATGATGGTGCGTGACATCTCGTGGGCGCGCGAACTTGCGTACATCACACCGCAACAGGAACAACTCATCTCGCATTTCTGGCCCGGCAAAGTCACGTTCGTGTTGCCGCGACGTCCCATCGTACCAGCAATCATGTGCGGGGGAGGGCAGACCATCGGCATCCGTGCAGCGGAACACCCGTTCATTCAGGAGCTTTTACGGCACCTGGGATACCCGCTTGCGGGAACATCCGCCAATGTAAGCGGCAATGAACCGGCGAGCGATGCGCGACTCATTGCTGAAGCGTTCTCGCGCACAGCACCGCAGCCCGACTTGGTGCTTGATGCCGGTATTCTGCCTCACTCAGAACCCTCGACAGTTGTTGATTTATCTGGTAGAATACCTCGCATTCTTCGCCAAGGTGCGGTTCGGGCGGACAGGATTCTGGCGTTGCTGTAATATTGGGATACATGCGAAATACCGGTACAACGATATTCTTTCTGGTGGTCACCACCCTCCATATGCTTATTGTCATCGGAGGGACATTGTCATTGCCGCTCGTCCTCATTTATCCCGGGACACGCCCATTCGTCCTGATCGGCATCATCGTACTGCTCTCGTCATGGGCGCTGTTCACTGATTGTCCGTTGACGACGCTCGAACGGCGGGTCCGCGACCGGTTGCGGTGGCCTCAACTGAAGGGGGACTTCTTCTCTTTCTATTTCTCAAAAATCACCGGCCTTCATTTTCCTCAAGTGGTGCACCGATATGCGGAGCGCGTGTACCTGATGCTCGTCATCGCAATCATCATAATCCGATGAAGAACACCGCTCGTCTCATCGACGGGCGCGCGGTTGCCGAAGCCTGGCGCGAGGATATCCGTGAACAGATGATCGCACTCGGCGTTCCGCTTGGTCTCGCGGCGGTGTGCGTTGAGGGAAATGCCGGATTGAAATCGTTCGTCCGGCTCAAAGAAAAAGCGGCACGTGATGTCGGCATTCAGTTCTCATCGTATTTCATCGATCCGTGCGATGAGGCCGGTGCTCGTCAGACGGTCCAGTTCCTTGTAGGGGACGAATCAACGGACGGCATCTTCATCGAACTGCCGTTGCCCGGCGATTGGAACGCCGACGGAATCTGTTCGCTCATCCCGCCCGAGAAAGACGTCGACGCGCTCACGAAACATCCCATGGTCGCCGCTCCAGCAGTGCTGGCATTGCAACGGGCGTTATCCTCGTACGAGGTGGACGTCCGCGGTATCAGGGCGGCTGTCGTCGGGCACGGGCGACTCGTCGGCGGACCGGTGGCTTCGTGGTTGCGCGCGTCGGGCGCGGATGTCGAACTTATCGACATCGACACGCCGGAACCGGCAACGATCGCCCAGCGTGCCGACCTGATCGTCACGGGAGCGGGGAAGCCCGGACTTGTCACCGGTGACTGGGTCAAGGACGGTGCGATCGTCATCGATTTCGGATATGCGGACGGTGCCGGTGATGTTGATGTCGACTCCGTGAAACAGAAAGCCGGCGTACTGTCGCCGGTTCCCGGGGGTATGGGCCCCTTGGTCATCACCGCGGTTCTGGAGAATCTTCTGACGCTTGCGATGCGTTAGCAGGATGCGATGTGCAGATGCACCTGTTCGCCACAATGCTGACATCGATGTTCACGTAATGCGCACGAGAGGCACAGATGGAAATCCTTGCTCGTCGTGCTCTCTTCGCAGTGCGAGCAGTGTCCGTGGTTGGCATCGACCCACGAACCGTCACAATCATGACAGAGTAGGTACGATTCCGGCACCATCGGCGTGTTCTGTTGCTGCGACCGCAGTTGCTTTTGTTCCTCCTTCATGAGCGCACGCGAACGCACGATGCGTGCATCATAGCATTCCCAAATCCGTGCAAGACCCCGCGGTGTGTATAAATGAAGCGGCCCCGACGTTCGTCGGGGCCGTGCGCGTTCAATTCTCCTCGGTGCACCGCGGACAGGCCCATCCCTCGTTGGTCCGCTCCGCGTTCTGGCGGAAGACCATGCGCTTGCAGAGGATGCATTGGACCTTCCCATCAGAGAACTCCGGCGTAACGATACGGAGCTCGCTGATCGTTCTACCTGCCGGAACTATCACAATACTCATATCGCCTCCAAAATGAACGGTGCCGGGGGAGGGAATCGAACCCTCATGCCTGTAAGGGCACACGATTTTGAGTCGTGCGCGTCTGCCAATTCCGCCACCCCGGCGAATTGCCACGGCTGTTCACCATTATAGCACATTCTCGGGCTCTCTTCAATGGCTTGAACCTAGTCGTTTCTTTGCATATGGAGGCTGCATCGGCTACTATTGATGAGTTATGGCGCGCGTCATCGCGGTGTGCAATCAAAAAGGCGGCGTGGGAAAGACGACCACGTCGGTGAACCTCGGCGCGTATCTTTCGGCACTCGGAAAGTACGTGCTGCTCGTGGATCTGGACTCGCAGGCGAATGCCACCGTAGGGCTCGGTGTCGGCATCGACCATGCGGCGATGAGCGTGTATCACTCGCTCGTGTCGGATGCGAATCCCCGGAACGCGATCCGACGCACACCGCTCTTCGGATTCGACATCCTACCTGCGACTCAAGCACTCGCCGGTGCTACGGTGGAATTGGTCGGCATGACAGAACGTGAGCACCGTCTTTCGCGTGTGCTCGGTCAGGTCCGCAACGACTATGATTACATCCTGGTGGATTGTCCGCCGTCACTGGGGCTCCTGACCATCAATGCGTTGGCAGCAGCTGACCGTGTACTTATTCCGGTGCAGTGTGAGTACTACGCGCTCGAAGGTTTGGGCCAGCTGATGCGTACCATCGAACTCGTTCGCGGTGGATTGAATCCCGAACTGCAGGTGATGGGCGTGGTGCTGACGATGGCCGATAACCGCAACCAACTCTCGCGTCAGGTCGCTCAGGAAGTCCAGCAGAATTTTCCGGGGCGCGTGTTCGAGGCAATCATCCCGCGTGTCATTTCACTGGCCGAAGCCCCGAGTTACGGCAAGACGATCCTCCAGCACGATCCCGGATCCAAGGCGGCGGATGCCTACCGGCGCTTGGCAGAAGAAATAATTCGGGTATCGTAGCACGATGACGACGAAGAAACTTTTCGGATTGGGTAAGGGTCTGGGGTCGCTGATCCCCGATGCCGTCGCTGATGCGGTGAACGGCAAACGG
The DNA here is from genome assembly GCA_035524755.1 of Minisyncoccota bacterium. Taxonomy (GTDB): domain Bacteria; phylum Patescibacteriota; class Minisyncoccia; order 2-02-FULL-40-12; family GWA2-44-9; genus JAGOPO01. The sequence continues at coordinate 693 of DATKOD010000007.1, read as the reverse complement.
GAGAACATCTTCTATGTCGAGGTGTCCAAGATACAGCCGAACCCCGACCAGCCCCGTTCGGATTTCGATCAGGAGGCATTAGGCGAACTCGCGCGATCCATCCGTAAGTACGGCGTCCTCCAGCCGCTCTTGGTTTCGAAGATAGAAGAAGACCTGCCCCGCGGACGCGCGGTCAAATACCAACTCATCGCGGGGGAGCGCCGTTGGCGTGCCGCTCAACTCGCAGGTCTGCCGCAAGTGCCGGTCATCATCCGTGATGACCTGACGCCTGAAGGTTCCAATTCAAAATCAAAACGGCTCGAGGTCGCGCTCATCGAGAATCTACAGCGTGAGAACCTCAACGCGATCGAGCAGTCTGAGGCGTACGTGCGTCTAGCGTCAGAATTCGGTCTCCGACAGGCGGAAATCGCCGAGAAGGTCGGCAAGAGCCGCGAGGCCGTCGCCAACATCATGCGGTTGATGAACCTTCCCGACTATATCAAGGATGCGGTTCGGGCCGGTATTCTTCCGGGCACGGCCGCGCGCGGACTGCTGCCGTTCCAAAAGGACCCCGACCGTCAGCGTAAGATGTTCGACGCGCTCGTGTCCGGCGGGTTCAATTCACGCGACGTGGAGAATGCCGCATCAGCGGTCAAAGCGGCGGTCGGCAGGCGCATCATCCGCCACAACGAGAAATTCGACGATACGATGGAC
>DATKOD010000006.1:0-46188 GCA_035524755.1 Minisyncoccota bacterium | reverse complement strand
AAAGGCGGGGACGAATCCCCGCCTGCCGGCTGCTAGTATCCGCCGCCCAGGAAACCCGCGGAGGCGTCCACTTCGGGATGGACCGCGGTCTGCCCTTCCGACTGCGGCCGGCGGACGAGGCCGAGGACCGTCTTGCCGTCGAGGGTGAACTCCAGCTTGTTGGCCGTGCGGATGGTGACCTTCCGCGAGGCGGCCATGTCGGGCACCGAGTTCACGCCCGCGACCGTGACCTCGAGCCCTTCGTTCACGACGATGACGTCTCTGACCTGCACCTCTCGTGCGAACATGGCCCTCATCCGTCACCTCCGGAACTATGCATACCACACTTTCTCGAAAAAGGAAAGACCCCGCACAGAGGCGGGGTCGGGAGACTACTGCGACGGGTCGCGGGAGAGCTCGTAGTCCAGGAGCGTGTCGATGAGCGCCGCGAACTTCGTGGTGTCGACGCTGCACGGCACGTAGGAGCCGACCTCGCGCTTGGCCTGGCCCAACAGCCGCGTGGCCTTGGCGAGCGCTTCTTCGCGCTCTTCTTCGCCCAGCGACCGGTGGACGAGACCGACGACGTGGTTCGGGGCGTACGTGCGGTAGGTCGTCATCCCGAGGTGCTTGCCCATCACCTGGATGTACCCTTGTTTGTCGGTCTCCACCGACGTCACGTGGATTTCAGCGTCCCGCTCGGCGCAGATGACGTCTTGCGGCTTGATCTCGTCAGCGAAGATCGCCTTCATCGTTCACCTCTACGCGGCGACGGCCCGGGCGACGCGGCCGTTCTCGTCGAAGATGAGCGAGTCATCGTCGACCAGCTGAGCCCAGGTCATGCAGGACGTGTCCCAGCCGTGGTCGATCGCCTTCGTGCCGTACCGGTCATGGGAACGCTTCCCGCAGGCGCCGCACACGAACACGGTGCCCGGCCGGGCCATCCGGTTGCCGTTCCGGAGGTTCTGCAAGGTCCACCAGAAGTACGCCGCCCACGCCCCCAGGACGTAGCCGAGCTGCGTGAGGAGTCTCTCGAGCATCCGTCACCTCCGGGGCATGGTATACCACACTTGAACGGTTCACGCAATGCCCGCCTGCTACGGGCAGGAGCCGTTCAAGGATCAGAAAACCCCCGCGAGGGGGTTTTCTGATGATGTCCTTTCCTGCCCTACATCTTGATTTCGATGTCCACGCCGGCCGGAAGCGCCAAGTTGGTCAGTGCCTCGATGATCTTCGGCGTCGGTGCGAGGATGTCGATGAGGCGCTTGTGCACCCGCATCTCGAACTGCTCGCGCGCCGATTTGTCGATGAAGGATGCGCGGTTCACGGTGAACTTGGAGATCTCCGTGGGCAACGGCACCGGGCCGACGGGCTTGCCGCCGTAGCGCTCGATGGTGTCCGCGATCTGCCGCGACGCCTTGTCCAGGATCTTATGGTCGTAGGCGCGAAGCTTGATGCGGATGCGCTGCTCCTTCACTTCCTTCTTCTTTGGCTCTTTCTTCTTGGTTGTCTTCTTGGCTGGCATGGCAATGAACGATGATGGAGGGTCGGTGCGGATTATTTATTGACCTTCGTGACCGCACCGGCGCCGACGGTCTTCCCGCCCTCGCGGATGGCGAAGCGCTGCTTCTCTTCCATGGCAATGGGGGCGATGAGCTGGACCTTGACCTTCACGGTGTCGCCGGGCATGACCATCTCGGTTCCCTCCGGGAGGAAGACCTCGCCGGTGACATCGGTCGTGCGGAAGTAGAACTGCGGCTTGTAGCCCTTGAAGAACGGGGTGTGCCGGCCGCCCTCTTCCTTGTTCAGGACGTAGATCTCCGCTTCGAACTCCGTGTGCGGGGTGATGGTGCCGGGCTTTGCCAGGACCTGACCGCGCTCGACGTCTTCCTTCTTCAGACCGCGCAAGAGGATGCCGGCGTTGTCACCCGCGCGACCCTCGTTGAGCGACTTGTTGAACATCTCGATGCCCGTGACGACGGTCTTCTGGGTCGGGCGGATGCCGACGACTTCGACTTCATCGTTCACCTTGCAGATGCCGCGGTCGATGCGGCCCGTGACGACGGTGCCGCGACCCTCGATGGAGAAGATGTCTTCGATGGCCATCAGGAACGGCTTGTCGGTCTCGCGAACTGGCTCGGGGATGTACTCGTCCAGCGTGTCGACGAGCTTCTTGACTGCGACGATGTACTGGTCGTTCTTGTCCTTGGCTTCCAGCGCTTTGAGTCCGGAACCGCGGATGATCGGGGTCGTGTCGCCGGGGAACTTGTACTTCGTGAGCAGCTCGCGCATTTCGGTTTCCACGAGGTCCAACATCTCGGCATCGTCCACCATGTCCACCTTGTTGAGGAAGACGACGATGGAGGGCACGCCGACCTGGTAGGCCAACAGGATGTGCTCCCGGGTCTGAGGCATCGCGCCGTCGGTGGCCGCGACCACGAGGATGGCACCGTCCATCTGGGCGGCACCGGTGATCATGTTCTTGATGTAGTCGGCGTGTCCGGGAGCGTCGATGTGCGCGTAGTGGCGCTTCGGAGTCCAGTACTCGGAGTGGTGCAGGGCGATGGTGATGCCGCGCGCCTTCTCTTCAGGGGCGTTGTCGATGCCCTCGATGCCCTCGACGCGGGCGCCGTAGCCCTCGTCTTTGTACATGTCGCAGACGTGCAGGATAGCCGCCGTCAGCGTGGTTTTGCCGTGGTCGACGTGGCCGATGGTGCCGACGTTGATGTGAGGCTTATTACGTTCGAATGTTTCTGCCATGGTGTGGTTGTGTTTATACGGGAGATGCTGATACACCAGACCGGTGGGGCTCATCCGACGCCCTACTGGTCTGGCGGCATACTCCGATGTGAAGGTTATTCTATACGGTTTACTACTGGGAGTCAATACTTTCCACTGCGCCGTCCTCATCGCGGGATATCTGGTCCCGGAGGGCCGATATCTCCTTATTGAGCCGTTCCAGGATCTGGTCCTGCTTCTCACGAGGGGGTTCCTCGTTGATCGACCTGCCCTTGGGCCACCGGCTGGAGATGGGAACCTCCTCGACCGGCACCTCGGGCACTGCCGCGGCCTGCGCTACATGCAGCTCGCGGACGACCAGCGGCGTCTTGCCGTCCTCGGCGATGACGACCGCGGTCCCCTCCGTCAATAGACTCCTGATATGTTCGATGTCCATATGATTATTTCTTACCCTCCTGGATCTGCGTGGCAATGTTGGCCGGTACCGGTTCGTAGTGCGAGAATTCCATGTTGAAGTTCGCACGGCCCTGTGAGAACGAACGCATCGCGGTCGCGTAGCCGAACATCTCCGACAGCGGTACGCGCGAGTCGATGACTTTCAGGCCCAATGAACCGCGGTCGCTCACATTGAGGATCTGTCCGCGGCGCGAGTTCAGGTCGCCGGTCGCGGCGCCGAGGAAGTTGTCGGGCACGACGACTTCCACTTTCATGATGGGTTCGAGAATGACCGGCTTGGCGCGTTTGACCGCTTCCTGGAACGCCATGGAGCCGGCGATCTTGAACGCCATCTCATTGGAGTCCACGTCATGGTATGAACCGTCGTACACCGTGACCTTCACGTCGACGATGGGGAACCCCGCCACGACACCGCGGTCGATGGCCTCGCGGACGCCCTTCTCGATGGCAGGCACGAACTCCTGCGGGATGGCGCCTCCCTTGATCTCATCTTCGAATTCGAACCCTTTGCCGCGCTCCAGCGGTTCGATGCGCAGCCAGCAGTGGCCGTACTGACCGCGGCCGCCGGTCTGCTTGATGTACTTGCCTTCCGCCTGCGCGTTGGTCGTGATGGCTTCCTTGTAGGCGACCTGCGGACGGCCGGTCGTGGCCTCGACGGCGAACTCGCGCTTCATGCGGTCGACGATGATCTCCAGGTGCAGCTCGCCCATTCCCTTGATGATGGTCTGGCCGGTGTCCGGGTCGGTCGCGATGCGGAACGTCGGGTCCTCGTCGGACAGTTTGCGCAGCGCCACGCCCATCTTCTCCTGGTCGGCCTTGGTCTTTGGCTCGATGCGCAGGTTGATGACCGGCTCGGGCACGTCGATGCCTTCCAGGATGGACGGGTGTTCGGGGTCGCACAGGGTGTCGCCCGTCTTCGTGTCCTTCATGCCCGCGGTCGCGGCGATGTTGCCGGCGAAGATCTCCTTGATCTCCTGCCGCTCGTTGGCGTGCAGCCGCACGATGCGGGCGATGCGCTCGGTCTGTCCGGAACGCGTGTTCAGGATATAGGAACCGGCGGCGAGCTTGCCGGAGTAGACGCGGAAGAACGTCAGCGAACCCATGTACGGGTCGGTCGCCGTTTTGAACGCCAATGCACGGAACGGTTCATTCTCGTCGGGGTTCACGGCGATCTCCGCACCTGTTTTCTGATCGATACCCGCGATGGCAGGAACGTCGGTCGGCGCCGGCAGGTAATATGCGACGGCATCCAGCACCAGCTGTACGCCTTTGTTCTTCAACGCCGAGCCGGCCATGACGGGGTAGATCTTGCCGGAGCAGGTCGCCGTGCGGGCCAGACGGCGCAGTGTCGCCAGATCAGGTTCCGTCCCTTCCAGGTATGCGGACATGACCGCATCGTCGAACTCCACCAGTTTCTCGATGAGTTCGTGGCGGTACTTCGTGGCATCGGCGACCAGGTTGGCGGGGATGTCCTTGGTCTTGATGACCTTCTCGCCGCGTTCGCCCTCGAACGTGACGTATTCCATGGTCAACAGGTCAACGACGCCGTTGAACTTATCTTCGTGACCGTCGGGGATCTGGAAGCGGACCGCATTCGGCGAGAGTTGCTCCAAAATGGACTGGTAGGAACGCTCGAAGCTCGCACCGAGACGGTCGAGCTTGTTGATGAAGCAGAGGCGCGGAACGTTGTATTCGTCGGCGTACCGCCAGTTGGTCAGCGACTGTGGCTCCACGCCGGCAACGCCGTCGAACACGACGACCGCGCCGTCCAGGACGCGCAGGGAACGCTTCACCTCGATGGTGAAGTCGATGTGCCCCGGAGTGTCGATGATGTTGAGCTTGACCTTCTCGGCTTCCTTGTCGGCGGCATCGGTCGGGACCCAGTAAGCGGTCGTGGCGGCCGCGGTGATGGTGATGCCGCGCTCGCGCTCCTGTTCCATCCAGTCCATGACCGTGTCCCCCTCGTGCACCTCGCCGATCTTGTGGCTGATGCCGGTGTAGAACAGGATACGCTCAGACGTGGTCGTCTTCCCCGCGTCGATGTGGGCAATCACGCCGATATTGCGGATCTTTTCGATGGGGTAATCAGCCATACCCCGGATTATCTATTTCCCCAGGCGAGGTGGGCGAACGCGCGGTTCGCTTCCGCCATACGGTGCGTGTCTGCTTTCTTCTTGACGGCGTTGCCTGCGTTGTTGAACGCGTTCACGAATTCTTCGGCGAGTTTCTCGCTCATCGCCTTGCCCTTGCCGGCGCGGGCGGAGTCGATCATCCAGCGCAATGCGAGCTGCACGCGGCGCTCGGGTTTGACCTCGATGGGCACCTGGTAGTTGGCCCCGCCGACACGGCGGCTCTTGAGCTCCATGGTCGGACCGGCGTTCGCGATGGCGGCGTCCAATACTTCGAGCGCCGGTTTCTTGGCGATCTCCTCGGCCTTGGTCAGGGCGGTGTAGACGATGTTGGCGGCGACGGCCTTCTTGCCGTCATGCATGATGAAATTGATGAGCTTGGAGACCAGTACGCTGGAGTACTTCTGGTCAGGATGCTGTGGAGCGCGTCGGGTGATGGGTCGGCGCATGATTATTTCTTGGGCTTCTTCATGCCGTACTTGGAACGCTCCTGTTTGCGTCCTTCCACGCCGGAAGCGTCGAGCATGCCGCGCACGATGTGGTACCGGACTCCGGGAAGGTCTTTGACACGGCCGCCGCGGATGATGACGACCGAGTGCTCTTGCAGGTTATGGCCGATGCCGGGAATGTAGGCGGTGACTTCCATCCCGTTGGTCAGACGCACGCGGGCGATCTTCCGGAGCGCGGAGTTCGGCTTCTTCGGGGTCGTAGTGGTGACTTTGGTGCATACGCCGCGCTTGAACGGTGCCGGGTAGTAGACCGGGCGATTCTTCTTGATATTGAAGCCGAATGCCAAAGCGGGCGACTTGGTTTTCGCCCGGGTGATCCGACGGGGCTGACGCATGATCTGGTTGAATGTCGGCATGTCTCTGAATAAAAAGCCGCAAAAGAGTGTATCAGAATATGGAGGTCCCTGTCAACAGACGCAGGATCGCCGACACGAGCGGTAACAGGAGCGGGAAGATGACGAATACCGCCAGAATCACCAGGAACCACTGATAACGGTAGAGCTGGGCTCGCATGTAGTATGCCCCACGGGGCAGCAGGGCGAACAGAAGCCAGTGACCGTCCAATGGCGGGATCGGCAACAGGTTGAACAGCGCCAGTACCACATTGATGGAGATGATGTAGACGACCAACATCGCGGCCGTCGTGTTCAGCGCGGTACCGCTGAGCCGGAATACCGCCGTGAACACCAGCGCGATGGCAAGATTCATGGTCGGACCGGCAAGGCCGACTTTGGCAGGGCCCCAGCGCCGGTCGTTGAGCTTCGACGGGTCATACGGCACCGGCTTGGCGTAGCCGAACATGAACCCGCCCAGGATCCACGTGAGGAGCGGCAATACCAGCGAACCGAACCAGTCCAGGTGGGCAAAGGGGTTCAACGTGAGCCGTCCCATGCGCTCGGCCGTGTCGTCCCCCATGGCTCGCGCCGCATAGCCGTGCGCCAGCTCGTGGAGCACCACGGAATAGACGAGGATGACGATTTCGAACGCGCCGAACAGTAGCGGTGTCATAGCTCTTGCCAGAATAGCAGTTTTCGTGTATCCTCCACAAGCTATGGCAGTCAAATGTCCCAAATGTCACAAGGGATCGCGCATGGTCACCAGCCGTGTCCTTTTGCGCGGTCACTACAACCCCACCGGCAAGACCCGCAAGAAGCCAAACCTGCAGTGGGCGATGGTCGCCGGCAAACGGGTCCGCATCTGCACCGACTGCATCAAGACTCTCGCAAAAACCGCCTAACGGCGGTTTTTGCTTCGTGGTCGGGCTGCCGGGAATCGAACCCGGTCTACATCCACCCCATGGACGCGTACTACCGGTATACTACAGCCCGGAAACGTGCTACACACTATACCGTACCATCGACATTCAGTCCATGGTCGTTCTTTGAGGAATGAGATGCCGGATACAAAGCGGACGTTCACGAACGTCAACGAGTTCATGCATGCCGCATGGGGCTCCCGTGAAAGCCAGAAGAACCCGGAGTACGTCGCGATGTACGACACGGTCGGCGCACGCCTGCAGAAACTCCACGACGCCGCCCGCGCTGCCATCGATCAGCTCGTGCTGGTCATCCAGCGGGAGACCAGAAGTGCCCGCTGCGGCGTGATACGGACCGATTTGACCTACACCGAAGAGTCGTACCGCTTGGGCATTCTTCGGGAGCCCGGACTCACCATGACCGCCGGCGACGGGGTTCACCTCGTCGCTCTGGTCACGGATCGGTACGCGATCGCCTGGCGTGATCTGGGAAAGTGGCGCACCGCCGTGGTCGACGGAGCGATCAAAGACGATGTCCTCTGCTCGTTCTGGCTCCACCTGGACACGCAGAAGCTGGAGGTTGTCGCCGGCGACGAAGCTGTGTTCGCGTGGGCAAAGAAGAACGGCACCGAAATCCTTCTGCGGGACATGGCAAATCCGCTCGGCCGCGAGGTGTCGTTCGACGCCCTGACCGAGCGCATCACGCGCGAACGCAACGCACATGCCGATGCCATCGAGCCGCTATGGGCAGAACGCATCGAGCTCCTGCGTCGGATCAAGTCGGTGAAGTCGCGCTTCGACGCGGATGATGCGTTCTTCCTGTCGTGGACCGACCGTGACCGGCTGGAAGAGGTGGAACGCCTGCTCCGCTACCGCCTGGAGGAACTCAAGAAGCTGGGCATCAACGACACGACGCCGAACATTCACCTCATCCGGCATATCGCTCAGCAGATGAAGATTCCGCTTTTCTGACCCGAGACCCCCGTACGCGGGGGTCGTTTCTTGTGATATCATTGCGGTATGAAAGGCTACATCATCAACATCGAGGAGGAGACGCGTACCAATGGGGACTACCGCCGCGTGCTGTATACGGCGAAGAACAGCCAGTTGGTCCTGATGACGCTCAAGCCGGGTGAAGAGATCGGCATGGAAGTCCATCACCTGGACCAGTTCCTGCGGTTCGAGGCCGGTACCGCCAAAGTCATCCTGGACGGCGTGGAGCACGAGGTGTCCGACGGCTGGGCGGTCGTGGTGCCTGCCGGTACGAACCACAACGTCATCAACACGGGTTCCGACGAGCTGAAACTCTACACGGTCTACTCACCGCCCAACCACAAGGACGGCACGCTCCAGCACACGAAAGCCGATGAAGTGGAAGAGCACTTCGACGGCGTCACCACCGAATAGTCCCACCAGAAAACCGCCCTCCGGCGGTTTTCTGGTGGCCCGGCCGCTCGCCCGAAAAATACTCAGCATTTCTGCTGGTGGGTGCCCGCACTCCGGCTCCAGCAAGGGAGACGGACTGATTGGGGCTCCCGTAGAGAGAAGTTTGTCCTAAGTTTTCGATACGAACGGAACCGAGCTGACTCAAGGATAGCCCCGCCGGTCGGCGGGGCAAGTCCACGTTGTCCACCCTACTCACGGGTGCCGTCCAGGTTCACGTCCTGCAGGATCGCCTCGTTGATGTGACGGTAGTCCTGGAGTTCGTCGGTCGAGAACCAGATGCCGATCTCGCGTTGGGCTTCGGCGACCTGGTCGGAGCAGTGCACCAGGTTGCGGATGCCGCGCTGTTCTGCGTCCGACAGCGAGTACGAGTCCAACTGGTAGTCGCCGCGGATGGTCCCCACGTCGGATGCGGTCGGGTCGGTCGTACCAACGAGTTTCTTCACCACCGCGACCGCCTGGTTGCCTTCCCACACCATGATGACCACGGGTGACGCCTGCATGTACCGGACCACGCCGCGGATGATGTCTTTGCCGTACTCGATGGGCGGGCGGTTCTCGTCCACCGGTTTGCCCGCTTCCTTCATCAGCTTCACGCGCTTGGTGCCCTTCTCCAGGTACCACGCGTCGTCCTTGCCGTAGTGCGCGAGGAGCTTCTCCTCCGATGCGGTGAGCATCTTCACCGCAACGAGCTTCAGGCCGGTCCGCTCGATACGGTTGATGATCTCGCCGACCAGCGACCGCTGGATGGTGTCAGGTTTCAGGATTACGAATGTGCGTTCAGACATGTCGTGTACGATACACGGCGACGAGCCATGCGACAAGTCCGGCGTAGATGGCGATGAGTACCGATACCGACAGCGCGACCGAGGGCGCCGCGTACGGAAGCGAGCTGAAGAATCGGATGACCGCGATCTGGAACGCGGAGACCAGCCACGCAACCTGGCCGACCAGTGAACCAAGGAACGGGATGATGATGCCTGCGATGCCGGTCGCGAATCCCAACGCCATCGCCAGCGGTACGAGCGGTAGCACGATGAGGTTCGCCGGCAGTGTGTAGAGCGCAAGGGTCCCAAAGTCGAACACGATGAGCGGCATCACGAAGATGTTCGCTGCGATCGTGGTCGATGCCGCTTCCACGAGCGGCATCATCGATGCGGGAACGCGAGCGGAGCGGATGAGCGGCTCGATGTACGCGATGCCGATGAGCGCCAGGAACGAGAGCTGGAACCCGACATCCCACCGCAACAGGAGCGGATTGAACGCACACATCAGTGCGGCGGCCAGGAGGATGCCGGTTCCCACGTCCTGTCGCCGTCCGAGTTGCACCGCGGTGAGTCCGAGGATTCCCATGATGGCTGCACGTACTACCGACGCACCGGCGCCGGTCATCAATGTGAACGCGATGACGCCTCCGACGACCAACCAGTACGAACGACGTTTGCCCAGGGGCGCCATCAGCGCCATCAGAGCGGCCGCGACAATGGTGATGTTGTAACCCGAGATGGCGAGGATGTGACTGGTGCCGGTGCGCGCGAATGCGTCGGCCAGATCGGTCGTGATGGTCCCCCGTGTCCCGAAGATGATGCCGTTGATGTACGCGGATTCCGGCTGGGGGACGGCGCGCAATACGGACGATATCAATGCGTCGCGCATCACGTACAAGGGACGGATGATGCGCACCGACCACGGGACCGGCAAGGACTCCGGAACACCGTACGTGGGGAAATACATCAGCGCATGGATACCACCCTTGGCAAGGTATGATGCGTAATCGAAATCTCCGGAGTTCTTCGGTGCCTGCAGTTTGCCGGTGATGGTCAATTCCTGCCCCCAACTCGGACGTATCCAATCGGCGCCGAACACCTCGACATCGTCGTCGACAGCTGTCGCACCGATGCGCAACACGCGGAACGTATAGTGTCCGCCGCTCGCAGAAAGCGTGAAATCGCTCGCCGCGACGCCCTCGAGCGTGACGGTCTGCTTCGTGCCGGCCATCGTCGACAGGACCGATGTCTGCCGGAACGCAGCCGTCGTCCGCCACGCCCCGAGAAACACCGCCAACAGGATGATGCCGATGATGACCAACCGCCCGCGTCTGATCAAAAGACAGAGAGACCCCACCAGTGCAAGCGCCCATAGGACGACCGGACCGATCACGAGAAATGAGCATAAAGCGACGCCGGCAAGGAATCCGCCCAGGGCCCACAACAACGCCCGGTGCATGAACATGCGCCGCACCCTACCAGTCGGCATGAAAAAGAAAAGGCCCGCCACGGTGTGGCGGGCTGGTACTAAGAATCCCGGGAGCCTGAACGGTCGCGGTACAGGTCGATGAATCCCCTGCATGTGAACGCGGCCATGATGCACGTGAGGATTGTGAAGAACGGCCAGTCCAACCACCGGTTGTCCGACGGCATCCGGGCAATCATCCAGGCGATGCCGGCGAAGAGTACGGTAAAGAGGCCACCGACCACGCAGGAACGCGCTGCGAATCTGTCCATACGCCTCCTCAGGAACGAAAATGCTGTAATACCACAATACCAACGCCCACGCAAGTGCGTGGGCGTTGGTATTGAAACGCATCAGTTACACACGCCGGTGGTGGCGAAACAGTTCGGACAGGTCCAGCAGGAGCCGGCGCGGAACATCAGCGTGCCGCATTGGCAGACGGGCGCGTGAGCATCGACTCCGGACGCAGCAGCCGTAGCAAGATTAGGGACCATCGGCAGTTCCGGCTGAGACTCGGATGCCACCTCCTCGGCATGCGACTCAGGTCGCGCAGCCAGTGTCGGCGGCAGAACAGGCTCTCCGTGCAGCGGCCCGAACAATTCCTCCCGATCCTCGACGTTCAGGAACCGAAGTCCAAGATAGCGGAAGATGTAATCCATGATGCTCTTCGCGGTCGGGATGTCGGCGGTGTTGGTGAACCCCGCCGGCGCGAAGCTCATGTCTTTGAATTTGCGTACCAGTGTTTTGAGCGGCACGCCCGCCTGCAACGAAACGCTCACCAGGGTAGCGATGGTATCCAGCAATCCCGACACGGTGCTTCCTTCTTTGGCGGCGACGAGGAACAGTTCGCCCGGCTTGTTGGTGTCAGGGTACAATCCGACGGTCATGTATCCCTCGTAGCCACCGACCGAGAATTTGTGCGTCACCGCAGGACGTTCATCGGGCAGATGGATGCGGGTGTAGCCGTTCACCTTCTCGACGAATTTGGTCTCTTCGACCTTCGCCTCTTCTTTCTTCGTGCTCATCGGCTGTACGCCTTTTGAACCGTCGCGGTAGATGGCAATGGCTTTGAGGCCCAGCTTCCATGACTGGATGAATGCGTCGCGGATGTCGGCACGCGTGGCGTCATTCGGCATGTTGACCGTCTTGGAGATGGCACCGGAGATGAACGGTTGTGCGGCTGCCATCATCCGGATGTGTCCCATATAGTGGATGCTCCGCGTCCCCTTGGCGGCCGTGAACGAACAATCGAACACCGCCTGGTGCTCGGGCTTCACACCCGGCGCACCCTCGATGGTCTCGTGCTCGGAAATGTACTCCGTGATGACCGTCGACTGTTCCGGCGTGTAACCCAGCGCCGACAATGCCGCCGGCACCAACGGGTTCACCAGTTTGAGCACCCCGCCGCCCACGAGCTTCTTGTACTTCACGAGTGCCAGTTCCGGCTCGATACCGGTCGTCGCACAGTCCATCATGAACGCGATGGTCCCGGTCGGTGCCAGAACGGTCATCTGCGAGTTGCGTACGCCGTATTTCTTCGCGGCCTCCAGCGCTTCGTTCCATGTGCCGAGTGCCGCCTCCGACAGCGCACCGTCCCATGCGAGCCCGGCGCTTTTCGCAACGAGCGCCTGCGCTTCCGTGCGGTGCATGTCGATGACCTGCAACTGCGGTTCGCGGTTCACGGCGAACCCCGCGTACGGTCCTTTGACGTCGGCGATGAGCGCCGACATGCGATACGCCTCACCGCAGAGCACCGACGTGAGATGTCCGGCGACCATACGTCCGGTGTCTGAGTCGTACGGCAGACCCATCGCCATCAACAGTGCCCCGAGATTCGCATAGCCCAATCCGAGTTCACGGAAATCGTGTGCGTTGCGGGTGATTTTCTCGGTCGGGTAGCTGGAGAAACCGACGATGATGTCCTGCGCCAGTATCATCGTATCCACCGCGTGGCGGTACATCGGCACATCGATGAGCCCGCCCGGGCGCAGGAATTTGAGGAGGTTCAACGACGCGAGGTTGCACGCGGAGTTGTCCAGGTGCATGTATTCGGAGCACGGATTGGACGCGTTGATACGGCCAGTGTTGGACGCTGTGTTCCAACGGTTGATGGTCGTATCATACTGCATGCCCGGATCAGCCGAATACCATGCAGCATCGGCGATCCAGTCCATCACCTCGCGTGCGGGCACCGTTTCCAGCGCCCTGCCGGTCGTGACCGCTTTGAGGTCCCACGGTGCGTCCTCCTCCACTGCTTTCATGAATTCGTCGGTGACGCGCACCGAGTTGTTGGCGTTCTGGTACGGCAGGAGCGTATACGGCGAGAACAGATCACCCTCCAATGAGTTCGCGATACCGGACGCTTCGAGTGCCTTGGAGTAGTCTTCGATGACCTTCTTGCAGTAGATAAAATCTTTGATGTCCGGGTGGTTCACGTTCATCACGACCATCTTGGCGGCCCGGCGCGTGGTGCCGCCCGAACGGATAGTGTTGGCGACTCCGTCGGCTCCCTTCATGAACGACACCGGACCTGACGAGTAACCACCCTTGGACAACGGCTCTTTGCTGGAGCGCAGTTTTGAAATGTCCAATCCGGACCCGGATCCGCCCTTGAAGATGATGCCCTCGTCCCGGTACCACTCCAGGATGGACTGCATGTTGTCTTCCACCGACAGGATGAAACACGCCGAGCATTGCGGCTTGTCGTAGACGCCCATATTGAACCAGACGGGCGAGTTGAACGATGCGTACTGGTTGACCACTAGCCACGCGAGGTCTTCGGAGAACCGGCGCGCGTCATCGGGCGTGGCGAAGTAGCCGCCGCGCATGCCCCAGAATCCAAGCGTGTTCACGATGCGGTCGATCATCTGACGCACGGACCGTTCGCGCTCCGGCGTGTCCAGCTGCCCGCGGAAATATTTCGACGCGACGATATCGGTCGCCGTCTGACTCCAGAACACGGGGACCTCGACGCCTTTCTGTTCGAATACCACAGTGCCATTGCCACGCGTGATGCGCGCATCACGCGTCTCCCATACGATCTCTTCGTACGGATGCTTGGCTGCATCGCCGAACAGTCGCTCCCACGTGAACGCGGTGCGTTCACCGGACACTTTCTGTGCCGTCTCCTGACCGTTGCTTGCCGGGCTCCGACGAATGATGTCCTCCATGGATGCGTTTATTAGGACCTCCATTGTAGGGGCCGGGTGCCTTGAACGCAAATGTGGATAAAATCCTTGACCGACTACTTCATCTTCCGTCTGATGAACGCGGGAATATCCAGGTCGAAATCCGAATCAATGCTCGGGTCGGTGATGGTTTCTTTCACCTCGGATCGCGTCGGCTGCATATGGTAGCCCTGCTCGGAGTGCCGTTCCTGTTCCGGGCGCGCCGTACGGACCGGTTCGCCGGTAAACATGTCCAATGCCGGCCGGGCGATGTTCGGGATGGCCTGCGGCCGCATCGGCTGGTACCCACCGGCGAATCCGGTCGCGATGACCGTGACCTTGATCTCGCCTTTCTTCAGATCATCGCCGCCGAATCCCATGCCGAAGATGATGTTGGCATCCTTGTCGACGTGCTGGGTGACGACACTGGCCGCTTCGGCGACTTCCGCCATCGCCAGGTCCTCACCGCCGCGTACATTGATGAGCACCCCCTTGGCACCGTCGATTGACACGTCCAGCAACGGCGAATTCACTGCCATCTTCGTGGCTTCGATGGCACGATCGTCACCTTCGGCGACGCCGATGCCCATCAGTGCGGAGCCGGAGTTTGCCATGACCTTTTTGACGTCATTGAAATCGGCGTTGATGTAGTCGTTCTTGGTGATGAGGTCTGATATTCCCTGCACGCCCTGGCGCAGGATGTCGTCGACGACGGCGAATGCCTGGCCCACGGGGGTCTTGCGATCGATGATAGACAGGAGGCGGTCGTTGGGGATGACGATGATGGAGTCGACTTTTTCCTTCAGCAGAGCCAGGCCCTCTTCGGCGATGCGCATGCGCGCCGCACCCTCGAACATGAATGGCTTGGTCACCACAGCGACGGTCAGTGCGCCCATCTCACGAGCGATGTCGGCGACGATCGGCGAGGCACCGGTCCCCGTGCCGCCACCCAGACCGGTCGCTATGAACACCATGTCCGCACCCTTGAGCGCGTTCTGGACTTCTTCTTTTGTATCGATGGCCGCCTGACGGCCGATCTCCGGGTTCATGCCAGCGCCCAGGCCACGGGTCAGCGATTTGCCGATATGGACCTTACTGGTTGCGGGATTATTGTGGAGCGCCTGCGCATCCGTGTTGATCGCGATGAACTCGACCCCATGGATATGCGAGTTGATCATCTGCGTGAGCGCATTGCACCCCGAACCTCCGATACCGACCACTTTCAGGCGTGCGAACGTCTCGAATTGGGGTCGTACCTGCGGCATATGTGCTTGGGGTCTATCATAATAGAAAAAGGGGTGCAAATAGGCCCCCTCCTCGTGTGAACATCCCTGTGGATAACTCCCCTAGGGCAGGAAATTCTTCAGCCAGTCTCCGGCACGGCGTATCCAGCCGGTACCGGACATCGAAGATGACGATTGACCGGTCTCACCGACCTCATGATTGAATTCCCACAAAATGAGCCCGATGGCGACCGCGAATGACGGATCCGTAGCGGCATCGAATGCATCCACGCCCATCAGGCGGTGACCCCGCACGGGAAGACCCAGACCGTCGCGCACCATCGGCAGGATGCCGTTGAGCTTGGAACCTCCGCCGGACACGACGACACCCGCCGGAAGCTTGCCGGCGCGCCCGCATTTCTTCAGCTCCGTAGCGACCATGTCCATGACCTCATCGGCACGTGCATCGATAGCTTGCATCAGCTTGCGACGGTCGACCGCGTACGTTTCATCCATATACGATGTGAGGTCGACGACTTCCGGCTTGCGTCGCTTGTCGACGGGCTCGTTGACCGCACCCAGTTCGGTCTTGATACGCTCGGCGACATCCAGCGATGTACGGAGCATAATGGCCAAATCCCGAGTGATATGCACGGAACCCAGCGGCAGGATCGCCGCGTGAAGCATATCGCCCTTGTCCCAGACCGTCAGCGAGCAGGTACCCCCGCCTACGTCCAGGTGTGCCACTCCGAACTGCTTCTGATGCTTGTCGACGGATGACAGTGACGCTGCCAATGGCGCGAATACGAATCCGGCGACTTCGACGCCGCACTCGTTGACCACTTTGGCGAGGTTACGCAGGTGTCGCGACGGCCCATGTACCAGGGTCACGTCAGCTTCCAGGCGGACACCTTTCATACCGATGGGGTCGTGCACATGTTCGGAATCGTCGATGACGAACTCCCGCGGGATCACATGGATGAGCTCGCGGTTCGGCGGCAGGGAGACCGCGGCCGCCGCGTCAATGACACGCTTGACGTCGGTCTCACCGATTTCCTGGTCCGCGCGGCCAACGGCGATGACGCCGCGACTGGACTGCATCGCGACATGGACACCGGACGCACCCACCCAGGCGCGTCGGATGGGAACACCGGCCATCGCTGACGCGTCCGCCAGTGCGGCCCGGACGTTATTGACCGATTCCTGTACGTCCACCACCTCGCCACCATCAAGACCGGACGTGCTGGATGCCGTACCGACACCGATGATCTCGGGCTGTTGAGCGTGCGGATCCACGCGTGCGACGGCCACTTTTACCGTTGCGTTGCCGATATCGATGCCGGTGATGGTATGGGATTGCATCAGAGAAGTCGTTTGATGATGCGCTGTTCGATGGATGTCATTCGGGAGTGACTGTAGCCCGCCAAGTGCAGAAGTCCATGCACGATGGTCCAGGTCATCTGACCGCGCACTGTATTCCCCGCGGCCTTTGCTTTTTCACGCACGACCGCAGGGCAGATGAACAAATCACCCAACGATACCGCAGTATATCCTGCAATCGGCCGTATGGGGAGTGCAAAACTAAGGACATCCGTGGGCTTGTCTTTGTGACGCCAGGTACGGTTGAGGGTTCGTATCTGTGTGGGCCCAACCAGCACGATACCCAGTTCACCTGTGTGCCGCTTCGGAATCTTCAGTGAGGGTTCCGCTGCCACGACGACGCGCCGAAAGAACGCCGGGCCCCAGGTGCGGCTGGTGGTGCGGTTCTTCAGGACGAGATCGACCATGTTGCGTTATGCGCCCAGGGCTTCTTTCACCAAAGCACTGGCACGGGCGCCATCGAACCGTCCCTTGATGGCAACCGATATCTTCCCCATGACTTTGCCCATGTCTTTAGGACCGGCAGCGCCGGTCGCGGTGACGGCGTCTGCGATGAGCGCCTTCACGGCGTCCTCGCTCATCTGTTCGGGCATGTATCTCTGGAGGATCGCCAGCTCGGCGGATTCTGACGCGACCAGCTCCGGCCTGCCGCCGGCTTGGTAGGTCGCGATGGATTCCTTGTGCTTCTTGATCTCGGTCGAGAGGGCTTCGATGACTTCTTCGTCCGTCAGTTCCGATGCCTCGCCTGTCTTGGCGCGTTTGGCCAGTTCTCGATTCTGGATGACCGACAAGAGGAACGACAGCGTTCCACGCGTCGTGGTGTCGCCTGCCTTGAACGCCGCCTTCATGTCGTCCTTAATGGTGTCTTTGAGTGACATTCGTATGGGATTAGAGGTCGATCGTCTGCTTCATCCGGCGCTTCGCTTCCTCGAAGTTTTCTTCGGTGTACTTTCCTTGTTTCTGCAGGTCGGTGCGCAGCTTGCGCAAGTGCACGCCCATGATGGCACGGTTCTTTTCTTTGCGTTCGGTGACACGCTTCGGGCGGTATTTGAGCGTCTTCTTGCGAATGACGACGCCGGACTGCTGGACGAAACGCGAAAAGCGCCGGAGCAATGAACCGGTCGATTCGTTCTGCTTTCGTTGTACTTCTACCATTGCATTGCCTCCCTTCTATATATGACACCCGTCATGCGACGATTTTCGCTCCGAGCGGTTTGCCGCCCAACAGGTGTATATGCAAATGCGGCACCAATTTCCCGCCGTGTTCCCCTTCGTTCAAAATCAGACGGTATCCCCTCGTCAATCCCTCCCGTTGCGCGACCTTGTGCGCTGTCGCGATGAGCTTGCCTAGCAGTTCGGGACTGGCGTCACTGACGCCGTCAACATGCTCGATGGGCATGACCAAAAGATGCACCGGCGCCTGCGGCTTGATGTCACGGATGACCAGCACGTCATCGTCACGGTAGACCTCGTCGGTCTTCAACTCCCCCTTGATGATCTTGCAGAACACGTCGTCGATCATGGCCGTGCTTTCAACCGTTTCTTGAGCTCATCGATGATCTTCTCCAGCGGAATGGTCTCCTGGATGCCGGTGTCCATCTCGCGGACGATGACCGTGCCTTCCAACGCTTCTTTCTGGCCGAAGATGAGCGCGAACCGGGCATTGTAGCGCGCAGCCATCCGGAGCTGCCCCTTGATGGTATCGCGCGACAGCGAATACCGTACGTCGATGCCGGCTTTGCGGATATCCTCGAACAGCATCAGCGAGCGCTTCTTCGCCGCCTCGCCCAACTGCGACAGAAAGACCTTGGCATGCGCCTGAACATCCGGAACGTTGGCGTTGCGTCCCTTCAGCCGTGCGACGACCGCATCGATGTCCATCGTCCATCCGGCGGATGCGGTCTTCGCTCCGCCCAACAGTTCCGCCAACCGGTCCATACGACCGCCACGGATGACCGTCAATCCGGGTACCGCCGGAATTTCGCCCTCGGCGGCGATAGGATCAACCACGAATTCCCATATCGTGTGCGTCGCGAAGTCATCCGACGTCACCAACGTATGGTCGATGATGTAGGGAACCTTGCCTTCGTCCAAAAATTCCAGAAAGCGACGGAAGAACAACCGTGCGGGTTCCGACAGGTGATCCACCGACTGTGGAGCCTCCTTCGCCAGGTCGGCATCTTCGGTCGCCAATATCGTCAATGCCGCACATGGATCGTCTTTGGCGACCGCAGCGGTGCGCGCCGACAGCTTGCGTGCGTTGTGCTTGAAGAAATCACGGAGCGCGCGGGCATATACGGGCTTGGACAGCGCATCACCCATCGTATTGATGCGGATGGTGAACGAACCGAGCGACAGCGCTTCCATGATGCGGCAACCGAGGAACAAAAGTTCGGCATCCACGGCTTCGGTCTCATCCCCGATGGTCTGCACGCCCAGCGAGTAGTGCATCACAGTGCCGCGCTCGGTCGGTTCCACGACCGGACCGTTGGCGAACAGTTTCACCGGGTGCGGCAACGCTTGCATGCCGTATTGCAAATAGACGCGCATCAGCGACGGCGCCATGTCGGCACGCAACGCGAGCGCCGCGCCGTGACTGCGGGCGACCGCGAGTTTCTTCATCCGATCAGGCTCGCTGGACGCGACCGGCCGCGTGAACGTCTCGGCGAGTTCCACCGGTGCCAGATCGGCGCGCTCGAAACTGTAGTCCGCCAATAGGCCGTTCGCCTTCTTCCACACAAAACGCCAGAACTTCTGGTCGTCCGGGATGATGTCGAAATATCCTTCTGGGAGTACGGGAACGTCTGCTTTCTTTTTTGCGGTCATGGGGTTCGCCGGGTGCCACCTCCTATTGCACCACGGGCGGATAGTCTGTGCGGGGAATGAAACCGATTTTGTTGAGCGGCCAGAGCCGGAGCCATGCCATGCCGGCGAAGAACTGACTTTGATCAACGGGACCGAAGAAGCGGGAGTCCGAACTGTGCTCGCGGTTGTCGCCCATCATGAAATACTCGCCGGGAGCCAGAGTGATCTTGTGCCCGCACCAAGGCGTCTGGTCCGTACAGTAGGTATGGTTCTCCGTCGGCAGATACACGGTCTCGTTGAGGACGAATCCGTTCGGGTATCGATCGTTGAAGATGTGTACGGTGTCATCACCCGGGATCAGGATCGTCTCACCCGGCAGGGCGATGATACGCTTGATGAAGTACTGGCTCGGGTCGCCGGGGTACTTGAAGATGACGACGTCGCCGCGTTGCGGAGGACCGAGACGGTACGTCCACTTGTCCACGAGGATGTACTCCTGATCGTGGAAGTTGGGCACCATACTGGACCCCTTGACGAAGAACGGCTGGATCAGGAAGTACCGAATGGGCAGGATGATGACGAGCGCGATGAGAACCACCTTGAGAGTCTCCCAGATGAACTCTGAGACTTCGCGCAGCCATCCTCCTTGCTTCACCTCTCCTTCCATTTGTGCAGATTATCACACTTTTCTGACCTTTTCAACTCCCCTCCATTCCGTTACACTCCATGGCATGAAACTCATCGTCGGTATCGGCAATCCGGACCCGGAGTACGCACAGACCCGCCACAATGTGGGCTGGCAGTTCCTGGACTGGCTCATCAAGAAGCACGGCGACAAAGACATCGACGGCATCCGCGTGCAGTACCTCAAACCGGACACTTACGTGAACAAGTCCGGCGACGCGGTCCTGCCGGCGATGAAGAAAGCGAAGGCCAAGCCTGCCGATGTCATCGTCGTACACGATGACCTGGATATCCCGTTCGGCAACTGCAAACTGTCGTTCGAGAAGGATTCCGCCGGCCACAAGGGCGTGGAGTCCATCATGAAGGCGCTGAAGACCAAGAAGTTCTGGCGTGTGCGCATCGGCACGGGTGTGCGGGCGCTCGACAAAGCCCGCGAGCAGTCCGATAAGAAACGTGACGAGTTCGTGCGCGACTTCGTGCTCCACACGTTCACGCCGTCGCAGCGCGAAGGGCTCAAAGACGTGTTCAAAGCCTGCGAGGTCCGCGTTCTGCAGGCACTGAAGTCATAAGAAAACGTCCCGGGTTTCCCCGGGACGGTCAGCTAGGCGACCGCGGTCGCGACCGCAGCACGTACTTCCTTCACCGCCTGCTTCAGGCGCTGCCTGACACGGTCGACGGCCTGCGCCGCCATCGCCAGGTCCTGGAGCAACGCCTGCCGGTCGCGTTCCGTCCTGCTGGTGAACACGCGGACCAGGTGCGCGTCGGACATGTCCAGCACGGCGCCCGCATCCTGTTGCACCTTGTCGGAGAACCGCCGGATGAGCGCGAACTCGTCGGCGGGTTTGCGGCCCCGGCGGTGCTTGTGCAGACCCTTCTTCAGGATGACGCCGTCGATGAGCCGTTGCGCATGGATCAGGCCCAGCTTCCGGCTCGTGATGCGCTTCCACTGGATGAGCTGCTCGTCGCGCGGGAGCGTCGACAGCCGGAACGCCAGGACCAGCGGGATGCGGTTCTTCTTCTTCACCGTCGGCTCGAGCAGCCGCCGCAGGTCCGGCACGAGCCGTGCCAGGCTGAGGTACGACTGCACCCACGACGCCGACTTCGAGAACACGCGCGCCGTCGCATCGATCTGCACGCCGGTCGGAAGCGATGTGATGCGCTTGGACATCCTGATGTTCTCCACCGCACGCGCGATCTCCAGCGGCGTGTGGTCGGCGCGGTTCAGGTTTGCCCGCACGGACTTCTCGTACTGCTCCTCAGGGTCCTGGGCGTCCTCCACGAGCGCACGGAACGGGCGGTCCAACAGCGAGCACACCTTGAGGCGCCGTTCGCCGTCGATGAGCTCGAACTGCTGCTCCGTGCCGCTCCAGAGCACACGCACCTTCCCGACCGTCTCCTGCCCCTTCTCCGCGATGGACTCCTGGAGTTCACGGAGCTTCCTCGGGTCGAAGTACGTCCGCGGCTGTCCCTTGAAGCGCCGCACGCACCGCCACGGGATGTCGACAACGCGCTGCTCCTCCACGAACTCGCGCAATTGCTGCGACGTGAATGTCATGCCCACCTCTGGACTCAAAGATCAATGGCCTATGGTGGACCGTCGGAGCCGAGTTGGCAAGACGTACGAAAAAAGGCCCCGAGGATGTCCTCGGGGCCCGGCACTACTGCAACTGCACTTCTTGGGACCGACGCTCGTCGCGACGTTTCTCCGACCTACGCTTGGCGTCCCTGCGGTGCTGCGCCGCCGCGCGGGCGACCTCACGGAGCCCGGCCTTCATGATGGTGATGTACGTCTTCAAGCTGAGACGGACCGCGTCCACGTGCGGTGCGGTGAGCGAGCCGTTCAGGATGTTGCCGGCCTTCTTCTGGTGGCACAGCTGCGGAACTTCGGTGATGGTCCACTCGTGCGCCAGCTTCTCCGGCGGCAGAGGGCTCGTGTTGCCCATCACCTCCCAGCAGGCGGCGCGCAGACGCGCGACGATGGGGGTGACGTCCAGTCCGTTGGCGAAGAGCGAGATGTGACCGGTCCTGGGTAGGACCCGCACGATGACATGGGGCCGGCGGGGACCATGTGCCCGGACAGCGGACACGATACGACGGTTGTCGGAGACGACGACCGCCACGCGGTACGTGACTCCCGACTCCTCGACGGTGAACGTCCCGCCGTCGGGATGCGTCCCGTGCTTCGCCGCCATGATGGACGCCCACTGGTCGACGGCCTTCAGGAACAGCCGCTGCTCGGCGAGGCGTGCGTTGAGCATCTCGCGGACGAAGTACGTGACCTCGCCGATGGAGGCGCCGTCATGGAACAGAGCGTCTACGATGTTCGGGATCTCCATGAAGCCAGGCACGCGGGGTGGCTTGCCGTCCAGGCCGAAGACGTCCGTCTCATAGTTGAGAATCCAGCTGATGGACTCGTCGCCGGCCAGTCCGATGGCTTGTGCGGCGTGGATCGGACCGGAGAAGAGGTACTTCGGATTGCTCAGGAGATCGTTCTTGGTAAGGCCGAGAACCCAATCCACGGCCAACTGCCAGTAACCGCGCATGCCGGTGATGTCGCGGTATTTCGCGGTACCCGACAGCGTGTTGTACACGGCATCGAACACTCGGAAGGACCGCTTCAGCATGACCATGTTGCTGGCACCGGCGTGGAACCCGGCCTTCATGATGTCCGACCAGTCGAAGGCGGTGCCCTCGGCATCCTGGTCGTTGGCGAGGGTCCACTGGACCATCCTCTCCAACGCCGTGTCGCCGCGGCCGAGCCGGTCGGCCATCAGCGTTGCCGCGCACTCGTTGCCCGTCTGACCGTCGCGATGCTCGTCGAACTCACGTCCGCCGACACCGACCTCCAGGATGCGCTCCCGCTTGCACGGGAGGTGCGTGGGCATGTCGCGGCCGGCGTCACAGAAGAGCACGCGGCCCTCCCGCAGTGCCCGTTGGATGCCCAGGAACGTCTCACGCCCGAACCGCGCGGCCATCCAGATGGCCATCGCTTCGTCGGGGTGGGGTTCGTAGTGCGTCGCGATGCACTCCACCACCTGCGTGCGCAGGGGCCCGGCAGTCGACATCTTCATGATTCACCTCATTCGCCCCGAGAAAGGAGCTCTGCTTGTGAACGATCAGGCTGCTATTCATTATTATAGCATTAAAACTGGCTATTAGTCAACTTCCCTAGCCCTGGTTCTGGACGATGCGGATGATGAGCGCGGTCGCGGCGACCAAGCCTGCGGCGAACGCGGCGATGGCGATGTATTTCCATACGAGCGGGCGGCGCTTCTGGACCAGGAGGAATTCGTTCTCCATCTGCTGGATGGCCGTCTCCACTTCCTTATCGGAACGGGTGGGGAATTCCTTGAACGGATCTGCTCCCGGAGACGCCGTCGAAACCACCTGCTGCAGATACGCCTCGTTGAAGAATTTGATGACGTCGTACCGCGAGATGACCCCCACGAGCACACCGGCGGCGTCCACGACGCAGAGCGGATTGACGCGATGATGGTCGGCGAACAGTTTGGCCGCATCTTCCAGGGTCGCCTCGGGCGCGATGGAAATGACCTTCGTGTTCATGATGCTGGTCGCCTTGATGTCCTTGAGCTTGGCGAAGTACGCGTCGATGACGCGCCGGTCACCCTTCTCTCGGGCGATCTGCTCCATGAGCTTGATGAGCGTCGGAATGTGGACGTCCGAAGACTGCAGGACCATGTCGTACGCCGTGATGACGCCACGGAGTTTATGCTCCTTATCGATGACAGGCAGGCCGTCGTAGTCGTACTTGTCGAACAGACCCGCGATGACATCGAGCGTGTCATCCACGTCGATGGCCAAGACATCCTTGGTCATGACGTCCCCCACCTTGATGTTCGGAACCATGGACTCTGCCATGGCTTCAGTATACCATCCCGCCGGGAGGAGTTCGTGGACAACATATTCTGGGCAGGACTCGGGTTCGACCGTGATCAGGCCGGCTCATTCGAGATTTCCTGGTGGTGGAAGGCGGAGGACGGCCTCGCCCGCGTGCTTGCCGGCGGGAAGCTCCGCAAGCTCGGCGATCCGGTCATCCTGCCGCGCGGCGGACCCGCGTTCTTCCAGTTCCAGCAGTACGCCGCGGACGGAGTCATGCCGACGATCGTGAACATCGAGCAGCTCATCGGCGAGCAGCCGTTCCGTGTGGGCTTCGGTCTCCTAGCGCTCACGGAGCGCGAGGCCACCGAGCAGCTCGAATACGCCCGCCGCTTCCTGAAGTCGCTGGACATCCCGCATCCGCCGGCAGCGGTCGGTGTGTGGACCTGCGGCGCGCCGCGGGTCTCGTATCTCAGGAGGAAGCTGTGAAAGACCCTACGGGAACGGAATTCCGCTTGCATCCGGGCGTGAAGCTCGCCGAAGGCGTCGTCCTGACGCCGGAAGCCTGGGCCCTTCATGGGGCGCTCCTGTGCGGCGGCATCGCGCGCCACGTCGTCACCGTCACCGGATTCCCGCGCGGCGAAAACGGAGTGCTGGGCATTCGGCTCAACATCCGGCCCCTGGGAGTTCCTGAGCCGCTTCGCTTCAGAGAGTCGTGATCGGTGAGCGCCTGTGTCCCTCGTGGATACGGGCGCTTTTTTATTCGAGTTTTTCCGGGATCCCCTCCCCTAGCTCCATCACCTTTTGCGTACGTTCGACGAGCTGGCCGAGTTTCTTTTCACTACGCTCATATGCCGACGAGGCATCAGAGAGGTGGTCGCCCAATTTCCGGAAGTCGTCCGACAGTTTGCCGGCATCGGTGATGACGGTGCCGAGCTTCTTCATGATTGCCTGCGTCTGCTGTGAGAACTGCGTGTCATGGAACCAGTGCTGGATCGCGCTCACCGTCAGATAGAACGTATTGGGCGAGCACAGGATGACTTTCGAGCGGCGTGCGTAATCCGCGACATCGACGTCTTTGACCTGGTTGATGATCTCATAGTAGATGCTCTCCGCCGGAACGTACATCAAACCGAAATCAGTCGTCCCCTCGCCTGGCAGGACGTACTTCTTCGCGATTTCGTCCACTTTCTTTTTCACATCGCTCAGGAACGTTTTTCGGTACTGATCACGGGCGAGTTCGTTGTCGGACTCCGCCATTTTCTGGAAGTTCTCCCAGTTGAATTTCGAATCGATGGGAACCAATTTCCCGTCGGGAAGTTTCAGCACCGCATCCACGACCTCACCGGACGAGAACGGATGCTGCAGCTCCCATGCCGCCCGTGGGAAGTACTGCGTGAGCGCGTTCTCCAACGAATACTCGCCCCAGTTCCCGCGCAGTTTCGGCGATTTGAAGATATCCTGGAAGGACGCGACGTCGCGAACCTTCTCTTGGACGTTCTTGACCGCCTCCTGCAGTTCGGTCATTCCGCGCGTGAAACTCTGCACTTGGGATATGAACGATGTCGTCCCATGTTCAGACGAACGCCGGGAGTTCTCGATCTGTTTTTCGAGCATCTCGAGCCGGACCCCCAGCACTTCATTCTTCGGACGAAGCTGTAGGAAGATGATGACGGCTAGAAGCACACCGATGACGATCAGGAAGATTTCCATGTTCAAGAAATCGGCGGGAGCGTGCGGGCACGGGCAAGCGCCTCATCCCACCGCTGGTCCAGCCACGACTGGATGTTTAGTCGGGTCGCATCGATGTCATCCGACGGAAGGTCCGGATATTGGTTCAGATACATCCTGAACAATTTCTGCTCGTAGAGCTTCTTGATGGCCTCCAATTGATATGCCTGCCGCTGCATGTCGGTCGAAAGCTTCCGGAGCGCGCGCGACAGTTCGGGCAAGAATGCTGCGGTGAATCGATAGAAGACATCCTCGCTGTACGTGCGCTTGTCCCATTCCATCCAGCGTGACGCGTCCAGGATATCCAGGGTCGTTTCCGCCGGCGGATTCTGCTCCGGTTTCCGAGGCTGCTCCATTGTCGCGGCGGGCGGCATGGGAACGGCATCGATCTTCGTATATCGGTCGATGGCCTTCGCACGGACTTTTGACCATGCGGCATTCGATGCCGCCTCATCGATGGTCATGCCCTGAGCGCGCCAGAACGCCTGGAAATCCGTCTTGTATTTGAATTCCTGCGCATCGATCGCGCGCAACGCATCGGTCTCGGTCCCATCGCGGCTCGCCCGTTTCCGCGTCCGTGCGCCTGCGGCCATGCGTCGGATATAGTCTTCGTTGAACTCATCGACGTTCCGGAATTGTTCGGGGCGTCTGATGACTTCGCTGATGGGCTGGGTTTCGGGAATATGTTGGTTGGGACCGGTCGGCATAGCCGCATTGTAGCATCGCCGCCACGCGGTACAATGGTGGTAATGGCGCAAATCCTCGGCATCATCCTTCTATCGCTGGCTTTGATTTTCACTGCGGGCGTTGCGGCGTTCGGACCCCCCGGCATCGTATTCGGAGCGTATGCGCCCTGGATCCTGTTCGGCGCATCGGTCCTGTTCTCAATCGCGTGGATCCGGCAATCCATCCGCGCGAACACCGCACGACGCCGCACCCAAGAGTTGACCATGCAGTTGGAGACCGCGAACATCAAACTGACGCAACTGGACAAACTCAAGAGCGAATTTCTCTCGTTCGCATCCCATCAGATCAAAGCGCCGATGACCATCGTCAAGGGATACGCCACGCTCATCATGGACGGCAGTTACGGCACCGTCCCGACGGCCGCTCGCGATGTGGCGGAAAAGATAAAACTGTCGGCGGACCGGATGATCGACCTGGTGAACATGTTCCTGGACCTCCGACGCATCGAGGAAGGGCATCTCGACTACCATTTCGAGACGACCGACCTCGGACAGCTCGTCGCGGCCGTGGCCGACGAGATGCAGGAGCTCGCCCGCCACAAGAATCTGGCACTGACACTGGCGCCGATGACCCGGCACTGGAACGTGAACATCGATGTGACCCGGTTCCGTCAGGTGCTGCAGAACCTCATCGACAATGCCATCAAATACACGGACCAAGGGTCAGTGACCATCACCGTCAAGGATTTTGGCGACGGCAAAGCACGGGTAGCGGTTACTGACACCGGTCGTGGCATCTCTGCCGAGCTCCTGCCCAGGCTGTTCGAGCAGTTCTCGCGCGACCAATCCGTCGCCAAGGAGATCGCCGGCACCGGACTCGGGCTCTACATCGCCCGGACCATCATCCTGGCGCACAAGGGTCGTGTCTGGGCCGAGTCCGCCGGCCCGGGCAAGGGCAGCACGTTCATCGTCGAGATTCCTGTGGTACAATAACCATACTATGAGCGATTCAAACCAACCGCTGATACTGGTCGTCGATGACGAACCGGATATCATCAGCATCCTGAGTACCAAACTTGAAGCCGCCGGTATGCGCGTCCAGAGCGCGGCCAACGGCAAAGAGGCGATCGAGAGTGCCAAGAAAGAGCATCCGGACCTCATCGTCATGGATGTCCGTATGCCGGTCATGTCGGGGACCGAGGCCATCACCAAGATCAAGGAGGACCCGGCATTGAAGGACACGAAGGTCGTCTTCCTCTCCAACTTCGGTGAAGAGGAAGAGATCAACGCCTGGATCGACCAGAAGTACGCCCGAGAAATGGGCGCCGTGGACTATCTTAAGAAGAGCGAGGATCTCGGCAAGATCGTCGGCAAGATTCAGCAACTGCTCAATGCCAAAGGGTAAGTCATCGCAGATTCTCATCATCGAAGACAACTTCTTCATGGCCCAGCTGCTCGCCGAGCGCTTGGGCCATCAGGACCTGCCCGCGACGATCGCGTCGGACGGTGAGACCGGTCTTGCTGAACTGCAGAAGGAGGCCCCAGCGCTCGTGCTTCTGGATCTGCCACTTGCGGGCAAACTCGACGGCTGGAAAACACTCGAAGGAATCCGGAAGGCGTCCGCGGAAGTTCCCATTCTGCTGCTGTTCAATTCGGACCAGAAAGAAGATGACGAGCGCGCCCGGAAACTCGGCGCGACCGATATCCTCATCAAGGGCGACACATCATCCGGCGATATCGTCGCCCGCGCCGTTCAGCTCGTCACCGGGAAAGCGCCGGAAGGTTCCGGAGCGACCGTTCCGGACACACCACCGAAGGACGGCAAGACGACGCTCCTGGAACGTGCATCGGGACTGCAGGCCGGGGGACAGGATCTGTCCGTACGCGCGGCGAAACTGCTCGCCGAAATGACCGAAACGCTCAAGCAGCCGGAGGCACAGATCTCCATCATCAAACTCGTTGATGACATGATGACGTACGGGTTCTTGGTGCGCGCCTCAGATGTGCACATGGAACCCGTCGAAAACGAGTTCATCGCGCGGATGCGTATCGATGGGATCCTCAACGATGTCTTCAGATTTCCGAAATCCCTGCACTCAGGCATCATCACCCGCATCAAAGTACTCGCCGGCATGCGCACCGACGAACACCAGGCGGCGCAGGATGGCAGGTTCCGGATGCGCGTCACTGATCCCGACAAGCAGTTCGATGTCCGAGTTTCGGTCGTTCCTACGTACTACGGCGAGAATGCTGTACTGCGGCTGTTGGCCGAGCAAACGGCCATCAGCTCGCTCGATGATCTGGCATTCTCGGACTCGGACCGTAAGAAGATCCGCAAAGCCGTCCAGACGCCCTACGGCATGATCCTGGCGACCGGACCGACCGGTTCAGGAAAAACTACGACACTGTATACGATCCTCAAAGAGCTCAATACCCGTGAAGTGCAGATCATTACCCTAGAAGACCCGATCGAGTATTCACTGGAGGGCGTCGACCAGATCCAGGTGAACCAACGAACCGGTCTCACGTTCGCAGTCGGGTTGCGTTCAATCCTGCGGCAGGACCCGAACATCATCATGGTCGGTGAGATCCGTGATGAAGAGACGGCCTCCATCGCGGTCAATGCGGCACTGACCGGGCATAAATTGCTGGCAACCCTGCATACCAACGATGCCGCCACGACACTCCCCCGCCTTCTGGATATGAGCGTCGAACCGTTCCTGGTCGCCTCGACCGTCAATGTCGCGCTCGGTCAGCGTCTGGTGCGCATGATCTGTCCGCACTGCAAGGAACCGCGCCGCATCACGGAAGGCGAGTTCAGCGCGCTGAAAGACACTATCCCTGCAGAGCTCCTGGATGACCACCGCGATTTCTTCCAGGGCAAAGGATGCGCTGTATGCCACGACACCGGCTACCTGGGACGCATGGGCATCTACGAGGTGCTGGAAGTCAATGATTTCATCCGTGAAGCGGTCATGCGTCACGCTGATGCCGGCGAAGTCAAGAAGATCGCGGTCAAGAACGGTATGACGACGTTGTTGGAGGACGGATTCACGAAAGCCGTCGCAGGCCTGACGACCATCGAGGAGATCCTGCGGGTCATCCACGAGTGACATGGCATCCCTGAACGACCTGTTCTTCCGGCTCAGCACCAAGGACAAGATGCTGTTCGCGCGTCACATGGACATGATGACGCGGTCAGGCATGCAGATCATCGACGCGTTGGATTCGCTGCGCAAGCAGACGACGTCAAAGCCGTTCCTGCGGATCCTGGACTCGCTCATCGATGACGTTAAGAACGGCCATTTCTTGTCCGTGGGCATGGAACGATATCATGACATCTTCGGTGATTTCTTCATCAACCTGGTTCGCGTGGGTGAGACTTCGGGAACACTGTCGGAAAATTTCAAATACCTAGCCGAGGAGCTCGGCAAACAGGCGGAATTGAGGAGCAAGATCCGCGGCGCTATGGCGTACCCGATCATCATCTTCTTCGCGACATTCGGTATCACTGGCGTCATGTCATTTTACATTTTCCCGAAGATCCTCCCCGTCCTGCTGAGCTTGAACGTCCCGCTGCC
Organism: Minisyncoccota bacterium; assembly: GCA_035524755.1. Classification (GTDB taxonomy): domain Bacteria; phylum Patescibacteriota; class Minisyncoccia; order 2-02-FULL-40-12; family GWA2-44-9; genus JAGOPO01. The sequence goes on along the minus strand of DATKOD010000006.1, from coordinate 16,355 downwards.
GATCACGACGCGCATCTTCATCGCCCTGACGTCATTCCTGGAGTCATACATCGTGTACATCGCGCTGTTCATCCTCGTCGTCGCAATCGGGACGTTCCTCCTGTTGCGCATCCGGAGCATTCGGAAGTCGTGGCACGCGATCATGCTGAAAATACCGCTCATCGGCCGCTTGTCCATGGAAGTGAACGCCATCAACATCGCACGTACGTTGAATCTATTGCTGCGAGGCGGCGTGAAGATCGTGCAGGCGCTGGAGATCACATCGAGCACGCTGACGAACCTGGTCTATCGGGATGAGTTGATCGAGATTTCGAAGTCGGTGCAGCGCGGTGAAACGCTCTCCAAACTGATGATCGAACGGCACGACCTATTCCCGCCCTCGTTCTCGCAGATGACCGCGGTTGGCGAAAACACCGGCAAATTGGACGAGACACTCGTTTTCCTGGCCGATTTCTACGAAGGAGAACTGGACAGCTCCACGAAGTCGCTCTCCAACGTCCTGGAACCGGCGATGCTGCTGGTCATGGGAGGCATCGTCCTATTCGTCGCACTCTCCATCATCACGCCCATCTACGCGATTTCTCAAACGTTGGGTCGTTGACGATGCGCATCGGAGGGACACAATCCGGTTTCACGCTCCTGGAAGTGCTCATCGGACTGGCCATCTTCGCGACCGTTTCGGTGGCGATATTCTTCTCCTACGGTAACGTCGCCGAGATCATCCAATCGGCTCAGTACAACAGTGCCGCCGTGTCGCTCATCGAGAGCAACGTCGAATCAGTCCGGAATATGCGCTATGAGGATGTCGGCACTGTCGGCGGAATCCCGGCGGGCAAGATCCCGCAGGTGCAGACCGTGACACTGGACAACACTCCGTTCCAACTCCACGCCTACGTCCGGAATATCGACGATCCTTTTGACGGCACTGCCGGTGGCACACCGAATGACACGACGCCTGCCGATTATAAACTCGTTGAATTCCAGGTCACCTGTGATTCCTGTGCACGCTACAAAGTCATCTCACTGGCGACCCTGGTCGCACCGAAGAATCTGGAAAGCACTTCGAAGAACGGTAATCTGTTCATCCGCGTGCTGGACGCTTCCGGCAATCCGCTCCAGGGCGTCACGGTACACGTGACCGACCCCTCAGCCAAACCCGCCATAGACCTGACCGACATCACGAACAACATCGGTCAGCTCCAGCTCGTGGGAGCTGCCACGGGGTCCGCTGCATATCATATCGTGGTCAGTGAGCCCGGATACACCACGGATCAGACATATCCGCCCGGAAATCCCGCGAATCCGGTGAAGCCGGATGTGACGGTCGCGACACAGCAATTGACCATCACGACACTGAGCATCGACAAGGTCTCGAGTGTCGTCGTGAATGCCCATGACCGATTCTGCGCACCGGTACCGAACATGGCGTTCGCCCTCACCGGCACCAAACTCATCGGCACGCAACCGGACGTACCGAAATACAGTCAGAACCTCGCGACGGGTGCCGACGGCTCCTGGTCCAACAATGCGATCGAATGGGACACGTATACGCTCCGCCCGACCGATCCGACATGGGACATCGGCGGGGTTCCTTCTTCACTGTCTTTTTCGGTGAATCCCGGAGGCGCAGTCGGATATACGTGGGAAGCAGAGCGGAAATCGGGAAATGCGCTCTCGGTATCCGTCATGGATGCATACGGGAATCCGCTCAACGGTGCGACCGTGCACGTCACTGCCACGGGGTATGACCAGACCGCGGTTTCGGGACGGTCAACATTCGGCAACCTGACTACCCCATGGGCGCTTACACCGTTGCCGGACGGGACATACGCGAGTGCCGCACAGGAATTCGATTCGCCTACGTTCGACCTTGGAAACTCCAGCACGTCGTTCACGACCTTCGGTTGGACGCCCGCATCGCAGGATCCGCGGACCGGTACCGGAAGCGTGCAATTCCAAATCGCGGCGAACAACGACGATGCGACATGGAACTTCATCGACCCGAGCGGCCTCGCCGGTCTGTCAGGAAAACGGTATTTCCGCTACCGGGCGTTCCTGCAGACCGCGGACCCGCGAGTTTCGCCCATGGTCAACACCGTGTCCATCGGTTTCTCGTCCGGATGCCTTGTGCCGGGTGCCGCTTACCTGAACGCCATACCATCGGGTACGGCCACACTGAACGTATCGCTGCCCGGGTATCAGCCGTATTCCGGGTCAGTGACGGTCGACAGCTCCTGGCAGCGGATCCCGATCACGCTCTCACCATGAGGCCCGCGCCCCGACAAGCCGGTATCACGCTCATCGAACTGCTCATCGCGCTCACCATCAGCACGATGACCCTCGTGCTGGTCGCCTATTTCGCACTGGACATCTCGAACTTCGGATCGGTCATCAACCAACGGCTGGACACCGAACGTGAGCTCGAACTGACGCTCCGGGTCATGTTATCGGAAGTCCGCTCAATGGGACCCGGAGACAACGGCTCCTATGACATCGTCACCGCGACCCCTACGACATTCACGTTTTATTCCGACGTCGACGGCGACGGAAAATTCGAACAGGTCCGGTATTTCCTGAACGGCACGACGCTCGAAAAAGGTGTCACGAAATCCAGCGGTGCCAATCCGGTGGTCTATAACGCATCGGACGAGAAAGTCACCGATGTCGTTCATTACGTCCGCAACGCTACCCTGTTCCAGTACTTCGCCGAGGGCTACGCGCCGGAGATCGGTCCGCTCGCGTCACCCGTCGATGTTTCGGCTATCCGCATGATCCAAGTCACCGGAACGGTCGACGAAGTGCCGGGCTCGCCCCCGGGACCCGTGACTCTGTCCACCATGGTGACGATCCGTAATTTACGGGGTGAGATATGAACGCGAACCTGCGACAAGCCGGTCAAACGACGCTCATCGTGCTGGTCTTCAGCGCGGTGTCTATGATCGTCCTGTCAGGATTCGTCATATGGGCGAGCTACAACCTGAATGCCGTGTTCCGGGATGCTGACCAGTCGCAGGCATTCATGTCGGCCGAATCAGGAATCGAATACTATCGATGGCACCTTGCACACGCGCAACAGGACTACCAGGACGGCACCAATCATGCCGGTCCGTACGTGCATACGTTCTACGATAAGGACGGGAACCCGGTCGGTACATTTTCACTGAACATCGCCCCGCCGCCCACCGGTTCGACGGTCGTCACCGTGGACTCCACCGGATCCCCGACCATCAATCCGCCCATCACCAAGATCATCGAGGCGAAGATGGCGATCCCCTCGTTCGCGAAGTATGCTGCCATCATCGGCAGCGACGTGCGCTTCGGGGCAGGGACCGTGCTGTACGGACCCGTACAGTCGAATGGGGGCATCCATATGGATGGGGTCGCACATAACCTCGTGTCGAGCGCGGTCGCGACCTATACCGATCCTGACTATAGCGAGCCCCCGGTATTCGGCGTGTATACCCGTGTCGCCCCCCAGGATCCGTTCCCGCCGGCCGCCGTTCCGAACCGCCCCGATGTCTTCATGGCAGGGAGGCAATTCCCGGTGGCACCGGCGGATTTCGTCGGCATCACACAGGACCTGAGCACCATGAAGACACAGGCAAAAGCGGACGGCTCATATTACGCGTCATCGAGCGCACAGGGCTACGACATCATTTTCAAGACGAACAACACCTATGACATCTACAAGGTCACCGCACTGACCGCCGCTCCAAGGAATTGCACCAACAGTCAGAGCCAGACCGGGTGGGGGACGTGGAGCGTACAGACGGAAACGAAGATCAAAAACGCCCCAATACCGCCCCATGGCGTCATATTCGTCGAGGATAACGTTTGGGTGAGCGGCCAAATCAATGGTGCGCGGGTGACCGTCGCTTCGGGCCGGTTTCCCGACAAGCCGTCCACGCGTTCCAGCATCACCGTCAATCACAATCTGCTCTATTCGAAATATGACGGCTCAGATGTCATATCACTGATTGCTCAGCAGGATATCAACGTGGGGTTCGTTTCGGATGACACGCTGCGCATGGATGCGGCACTCATGGCGCAGAACGGCCGTATCGGGCGCTATTATTACGGTTCATCGTGTACGACCTACTACAAACGGAGTTCCATCACGAGCTACGGCATGATCGGCTCATATGCGCGCTACGGATGGGCATACACCGATGGGACGGGATATAACACCCGGACCATCATCTACGACGCCAATATGCTCTACGGACCTCCGCCCGATTTCCCCTTGACCGCCGACTACTACACGCCCATTTTCTGGAACGAGGCAAAGTAATGTGGATAATCGGTTTGGACATTGCAGTATAATGAAGGGAGTAAGGTCGATAGCGTTGAGGCGCTCCATGCATGGCGCCGCAGCGCAAAAATCTCGTTCGTATCCACTAATCTCAATATCCTTATCCGCATGAAACAACTGAAGAAGCAGAAGGGTTTCACCCTTATCGAACTCTTGGTCGTCATCGGTATCATCGCCATCTTGGCGGCAGTGGTCATCGTCGCACTGAACCCGGCACGGCAGTTCGCGCAGGCACGCAACACCCAGCGCTGGAGCAACGTCAACACGCTTCTGAACGCGGTTGGTCAGCGCATGGCCGACAACCGTGGAGTGTGGGTCTCCACCGGAGGCTGCCCGACACCGCTTCCGACCACAGCTACGACCATCGGTACGTCGAACTTCGACCTCGCATCCTGCGTCGTCCCGACGTACGTATCGGTGATGGTCGTTGATCCGTCCGCACCGAGCGCCTCCACGGCATCGACCGGCTACACGATCCAGCGAGACTCGACGACGGGCCGCATCACGGTCGACGCGCCGTACGCGGAGCTCGGCGAAGTCATCTCGGTCACCCGATAATAGTCCCTGTCATGACAAAACGCCCCATCCCGGGGCGTTTTGTCATGGTATACTTGGCTGGTGAAATGGCTCATCGGGTCAATCGTCGCACTGTCGCTGTTCCCTACCGTTGCGCACGCGGCAACACCGTATTTCGAATTCGATCCGGGATATTCGGAGCCTATTCTCGTGAACAGCGTCGGTGGAAGCGTCGACGAAGTGTTCCTGCCGCTCAATGAATTCCTTTCCGGAATGGACCTGTGGTTGAGCACCGGCGGAACCGTCGGCAGCGCGACATTCAGTCTGTTCGATCCTTCCGGCACCGAACTCACGGAATCCACACTGTCGCTCCCGGCCGTCGCGGATTCTCCCGGCGGCACGCGCTTCCATATCGGTTTTCCGAACCAGTTCTCTGTGGCGGGCGGATCCCCGTATATCCTACGGGTAAGCTCGGGACTCGTTGGCCTCCGATTGTACGAGGCAGGAACGATCCCGCTCCTTGCCCACAACGCCCAACCGCAGCTGCAGTACTCTACCGGACAGGCGCGCATCAACGGGGAAGACAAGACCTTCGGGTTCAAATACGCACTCTATGAAAATCGTGAGTATGCACCCCCGATCCTTTCGAACCTCGCAGTCGTGCAGCCGGTTTCCGGTACCGCGGCGGTCACATGGACCGCGAACGAGCCCGTAGATGCACGAGTCATCTACAACGGGACCACGGTTCCCTATACCGGAGGGTATTCAAGCTGTCTGCCGTCACTCAGTTTGTGTTCGGTCACCCTGGCCGTGGAGCCCGGCACCTCTTACGGGTTCACACTGACCGCGCGCGATATCTGGGGGAATGCATCTTCATTGGATGGCTCGTTCGTCGCGTTGGGTGTCGGCCAGACACCCCCTCCGACGCCTACACCGGTTCCTTCCGCACCTGCGACCCCGACCGTGCTGCCGCCGGATACGACCAAACCCGTCATTACGGATCTCCGCACGGTGAACGTTACCGGTACAGGATTCACGGTCGCATGGACCACGAATGAAGCCGCGAATGCCATCGTTGTTGCGTTACAACTTCCCTATCTCGTGTTCGGAGCCGGAAATTCCGATGCAACATTGGAATTGGAGCATGCCATCACGCTGAGCGGATTGACGCAGGACACGAGCTATCGTGTAAAAGTCCTTACAAGCGACGCTTCGGGGAATACGGCGAGTGAGAGCATCGACGTCCTAACCACCCGACCGACACCCCTGCCGGTAAGCCCGGTACCGCAGTCATCACAGACACCGGTCCCGGCGACGACGTCCCCGACACCTATGCCAACCATCAGTGTCGGTCCAGCGACACCTGGGGGCACGGATGTACAATGGAGTCCCGTAGCATCAGGCCAGGCGCCGGACGGGTACCGCGTGGATGTCATCGGAAGCGGCGGTACGCTTATCCGGACCGTCCACACCACGGGCACGATCGCGAACGTCGGCGACGTGCCGGCGGGCGCGCGGGTCATCGTCTATGCGAACAACGCTGGCGTATACCAGAAAGTCGCCCAGCCGGCATCGGTGATCAGGGGGATCTCGCTGGCGGAACGCCTTCTGGTTATGGCACCGTATATCCTCGGCGTGATCATCTTGGCGATTGGAGCCACGATCCTCATCATGAAGTTCAGGGGGCCCAAGGTCCCACTCCCTCCTGCACACACGTCCGAACCGCCGACATCGGGTGCGATGCTCAACCCGACTGAGTTCTAGTGGACCGTGCCGGATTCGGACCGGCGACCCCCTCATTGCAAATGAGGTGCTCTACCACTGAGCTAACGGCCCGGACTGACTGGTGGGCGGCATAGGAATCGAACCTATGACCTCTGTCTTATCAGGACAGCGTTCTACCACTGAACTAGCCGCCCAAAACAAGCCACATCATAGCAGATATTGCCAAAAAAGGCCAACTATGCTATTCTGGGGCATCGTTATGACCGACACGAAGACACTCACTTCGGTCAACAAAGCCTTGAAGGAGAAGTTCAAGGGGCGCAAGCTCGTCTTCGGGCGCGGCGATATCGGCGCCAAGGTCGTGGTGGTCTCTGAAGTCCTCGACTTGCACGGAGAACGTGAAGCCAAGCCCGTCGGCGGCCCGAACGCTAAGATGCTGAACTCGCTCCTGAAGCTCGCCGGCATCAGTCCGCAGAAAGTCTACGTCACCAACGTGGTGAAGTACCGGCCGGATCCGGAACATATGCCCAGCCCGAAGGAGATCAAGAGCCATGCGGCGTTTTTGAAGGATGAGATCCGCACGGTGAACCCCGAGATCGTCGTCACACTCGGCAACCTCGCTTTGAACGGTGTCGGCCTCCGCATCCCCGTGGAGAACGTCCATGGCCGCACATTCCCGCTCGGCACCTACCGCTTATTGCCGACGTTCCACCCTTCAAGCGCGCTCAAAGACCCGCTGACCAAGACGCTCCTGGAGCAGGATTTCGCTAAGCTCAAAGATCTCTTCAAGCTGCCTTCCGACGAACCGCGCGCCTGACCGCGTCAGCGATGAACGGGGCAGTCAGTTGGTATTCCTGCATCAGTTCGACGGGCGTTCCCGACTGTCCGAACGAATCTTGAATACCGATGAACTCCATCGGGGTCGGCTGCTGCGCCGCAAGCACCTCGGCGACGGCCGAACCCATACCACCGTGCACCTGATGCTCCTCGACGGTGACCACCGCCCCGCATGTCCTCGCTGCGGAAACGATCGCATCCGTATCCATCGGTTTGATGGTGTGATTGTTGATGACCGTGACCGCAACGCCGTCCTTGGCTAAGAGATCCGCGGCCATAAGCGCTTCCGCGACGAGAATCCCGCATACGATGATCGCGCAATCGCCTCCCTCGCGCAGCGTTACCGCTTTCCCGACCTCGAACGGGGATTCCGGCGTCGTGATGACCGGTGACTTCTCGCGACCGAGACGGATGTACGACGGCTTCCCGTTGAACGCGATGGCGACGGTCGCCTTGCGTGCCTCCTCCGCATCGCAGGGCACGACCACGACCATTCGGGGGATGGAACGCATGAGCGCGATATCCTCCAAGGCTTGGTGGGTCGCTCCGTCCGGCCCCACGGAAACACCTGCATGCGCACCGGCGATCTTTACCGGTACGTCATTGAGGGCGATGTTCGTGCGTATCTGTTCGTTGTTCCGGCCAGGACTGAACGTCGCGTAGCTGGAAATGAACGGTATCTTGCCTGCCGCCGCCAGCCCTGATGCGACCACCGCGAGGTTCTGCTCCGCGACCCCGATCTCGATGAATCGGTCGGGGAACTTCTCCGCGAACCACTGCGAGCGGGTGCTTTCGGTCAGGTCCGCGCACAACACGACGATACGTTCGTCGTGTTCAGCCGCTTCGACCAATCCCTTTCCATAGCCGTCCCGCGTGGGAACCATTGTCACGTGATCCATGGCATCCCGCCCACCGTTGAGCGGGATACATGGAGCGCCTGACCTACGGCATCATCGGTTTCTGGCCGTCCATGCCCTGGACTTTGCAATCCTCGCACTTGTAGCCTGCACCGTGACCCATACAGCACCGGCACCCTTTGCTGCCGTGACCCATCACTGCAAACACGACCGCAGCCTCAAAGTAGAATCCTGCCCCGTATCCCCATAGCATCGCCGTATCCTTGAACGCGGCCACGAAGAACAACACGCCGGATAGCACCGCAAGCCAGCCGACGAACCAGCGGAACTTGTGGCAGAAACAACCGCAACCCTTGTGCATCATCATGTTCATATCGGACACCCCCTTTCGTTCTTTGTTCTGATCATCATTTCGGTGAACATAACCCGCAGATACGCATCGTCGTCGCGGCATCGGTGTTGGAACGTTTCAATGCACCACAAACCGCACGCTGTCCGTCATTGACGCATTGGTCCCCGCCGACAGGCGCGGCCGACGAGCCAGATAATCCGACGCCCAGAATGCTTGGAGCGGCCGGCAGACCTTTGAATATCGTGGTGTATAGGTCTTGCTTCTCCTGGCGGCTCGAACGGGAATTCTCGATCGACGACAGAATGAACGCCATGCGTGCGTCTGCTGAAGTCTGCGCACCTGTCGCTGCGAAATGCTCGTAGATTCCGTAGGTGAACGAAACCCCTGCGAGCACGAACATCACCACAGGGAAGACATAGCGTCGGTCCATGATCAAGGATTGAAACATGCGATGCACGATGACGATAGGACATCGATGCGGGCCTGCTGGGCGGCGGTACAATCGACGGGTCTGTTCGTTTTTACGCAGGTCGCGTTTGCGGCTCCAAGCGTCGCGGCCAGCGCATCACAGGTCGCCTGTTTCGCAGCGCTGCAGGCCCCCGGCGTCAGGACACCCGCATTGGAGCGCGACAGGTCGATGACGGGGCGGGGAGTCGCGAGACCGCCAAGGACGGTGCCGGTGATCGACGCCTTCGCAGCGGTTGAAATGTTCGCCTGTTGGACCGCGTTCAACGTCCGATATGTCTGTTCGTAGGCGAATCCCTGGGCATTGCCCGCTTCGATGTTCTTGTATGCGCCGAATGCCACCGAGACAATCGCGAGCAGGACGGAGAAAATGAGGGTGAGGTCGCGCAGCATGTTATTGGTGTTCTGATTGGATACGGCCGTGAAGGGTACGGAGTTCGTGCAAAAAATGCTTCGCCTGCTCAGCGGTCGGAGGAATCCCGTGCCATTTGTAGTCGAATTCGATTTCGGGGATTCCCTTGCCCGGTATCGTATGCGCGATGATGACGGTCGGCTTCTCCTGTACAGCTTTGGCCTCGTTGATCGCGTCAACGAACGCCTCGATGTTATGCCCATCCACCTCGAGGACGTGCCACCGGGCAGCTTCCCATTTCGCGCGCAGCGGCTCCAGGGGCATCACGTCTTCGGTCATACCGTCGATCTGGATGTTATTTCGGTCGATGACGCCCGTGAGATTCGACAATCGCAGCTTGCCCGCAAGCATGGCTGACTCGTGGGTCACGCCCGCGTCTTGTTCGCCGTCGGACATGAATGCGTACGTGTGCCATTTCGCCTTGTCCATTCGCGCAGCGATCGCCATGCCCACTGCCTGACCAAGACCAGAACCGAGCGGGCCGGACGTCGTTTCCAGACCCGGTAGGCGCAGTCGCTCCGGATGGCCCTGGAGGCGCGATCCGAACTTGCGGAGGGTCTTCAGTTCATCGACGGGGAAATAGCCGGAGTATGCCATGGCGGCATAGCGGACAGGGCAGATGTGACCATTGGATAAGACGAGTCGGTCACGCTCCGGCCAATCGGGATTCTTCGGATCGTGATTGAGCACATGAAAATACATGGCCGTGAAGATGTCGGCCATGCCCAACGGCCCGGCCGTGTGGCCGGACCCTGCCTCGACGAGCATCGCGATGATGGCCTGGCGTACTTCGTTGGCCTTCAGTTCGAGCTCATGGATCTTCGCTTCGGAGATGTATTCGGACACTTATAGATTCTTTGTGACCTCCAGAACATGCATGACAAGGGCATTGGTGTAACCGAATTCGTTATCGTACCAGGAATAGACGCAGCACAGGTCATCGTCCACGACTTTGGTGAGCGATAGGTCAACGACCGCCGCGTGCGGGTCGCCGATGATGTCAGACGATACAAGCTGTTCATTGGTGACCGTGAAAATTCCCTTCCAGTGTTCGTCGCGTGCCGCTTCGGTGAGGATCGCGTTGATTTCTTCGGCGCTGGTCTTCTTCTTGGACACGAAGGTGATGGCCGAGAGGGAACCGGTCAAAGTCGGAACGCGCATAGAAACGCCGTCGAATTTCCCCTTCAGCTCGGTGACCGCACGCGCGACCGCGATGGCAGCGCCTGTGGTGGACGGCGTGATGTTGGCGGCCGCGGCACGCCCGCGGCGGTAGTCGGTCCCTTTGACCGGACCATCAACAAGGTTCTGGGTCGCGGTATATCCATGCACCGTGTTCAGAAACGCCTTCTTAACGCCTAGCTTCTCGGTGAGGATCTGGAGTACGGGAGAAGCCGAGTTGGTCGTGCATGAACCGTTGGACGTGAGCACGCACGCCTTCAACTCGTCCGGATTCACACCCATCAGCACCGTCTTGGCGTCGGGGCTGTCGTCGTCTTTCGCCGGAGCGGTCAGAACGACGCGCTTGGCGCCTGCGGTGATATGCACCCGGGCTTTTTCATATGATTCAAAGACGCCCGTAGATTCCACGACAACGTCAACGCCCAGTACTTCCCAGGGGAGCTTGGTCGCGTCTTTTTCCTGCAGGAACAATGTCTTCCGTCCGCCGACGACCAGCCATCTCTTGCCGCCCTCGTCAGTGATCTTCACCTCCTGGTTGTACCGGCCGTAGGCGGAATCGAATCGAAGGAGATATGCGAGGTTCTCGGCATCGCCCAGGTCGTTGATGGCGGCGATTTCCAGATCCGGCTTGGTGAGCGCAAGCTTAAAGAACGCGCGTCCGATGCGGCCGAAACCGTTGATGGCGATGCGGGCCATAGGTCCATTCTACACTACCCCCGATAAAAACGTCCCCCCGTAATCAACAGGGGGGACTCTTTCTATGCGGGCTGGCGGGACCATGGAGCTGCTTTGGGCGGCTTGGATTGTGGCGACGGTACCTCTTTGGCCTTGGGCGGCTTTCTCGGTGCCACCACGCGAGGATTCAACGGAGCCCATCGTAGCGTCTCGGTACCGTAACCCTTGCGCGCCTGTCCCTCCAGAACGACGCCGCTGAGCGCCGAGACGGGTATACAGTCACCATCTTCGTCGCAGGCGATGAAGAACGTGCCTTGCCAGTCGCGCTCGACGCCCCGCTCATCGCTGTAACGGACCCAAACCTCGAGAGCGTCCGGAATTGGAGTGACCGGGATGCCTCCGATCTGCACGATGTGACCGGGAATTGCCATCGCCGAGAACCCGTCGACTCTGGTGTTCAGGGTCAGTATCTCGGGGATCGCGACCTCAGCGTAGTCACCGATATTCCCGTGCGCGACCGGGAGCAGATGCTGGCGCAGGACAAAAGCCCAACCGACGCTCAACAGTGCGACGACCAGAAGTGCCGCGACGAACTCGTCCAGCAACCACCGCAGGACGCGGATCGCCTTGTGCATGAACTCCTCCTCGAAAAGAGCCGCTTGATTATGTACTCTTCTGATCGTATGTCAAGCGAAAGGATCTCCGGTGGAGCGGAGTGGGGCCCAATTCCACAAGCCTTCGCTGGTGCAATCGCGTCGCATAACCTTTGTGCGCCTCAAGGCCGTATCCGGGGTAACGCTTCGCATAATTCACCATCATCGAATCCCGATGGACCTTGGCGAGGACGGATGCAGCCGCGATGGCGAACACCTTGCGGTCTCCTTTGACGACCGGCAACTGCTCCCATGGGACGTCCTTGATACGACCGGGCCCGTCGATGAGTATGAACGGCCGGTCGGCTTTCTTCAGACCCAGTCGCCGGATAGCCCGGCACATACCGACCCGTGCCGCGCCGTAGACGTTCAACCGGTCGACTTCTTTGGGGTGGATGACCGCTATAGCATGCCGTGCATACCGCTCAGCCGTGAGTTCATTCGCATACCGCTCGCGCTGATGCGCCTGCAACGTCTTTGAATCGCGCAAATACTCCAGTCGCCGCCTCCGGTGTTGGAAGAACTTCGGCCTCAAAAGCACCGCACACACGACGACCGGTCCGGCGAGACAGCCCATGCCGACCTCGTCGACGCCGATGATGCATGCGTGTCCAGCAGCGATCAGATTCCGTTCCAGTGATTTTGAGGGCAACTTCACCATAGATGAAGATTATGCGACGTTCCGCCTCTTTTTTCAAATCGCCTGCTTGCTATACTGTGGGCGTAGCAGGTAATCCCCTTTTCATGACGAAACTGCAAAAGATGCTCGCGGGTTGGGTCGGCCTGGCGCTTGCGGTCGTACTCATCGCATTTCTCGGCGTCCTGACGAAGCAGGCATCCGAGACGGCGGCGACGACGAACACCGTCTCCTTCTCCGGAACCGGCAAGGTGCTCGCGAAGCCGGACGTCGCCATCATCGACCTATCCATCGTGACCCAGGCCGCGACCAGCAAAGCCGCGCAGGATTCCAACAGCACCAAATCAGCAGCCGTGATGAGCTTCCTGAAAAGCCAGAACATCGACGATAAGGATATCCAGACATCTGCGTACAATATCTACCCGCAGTATGACTATACCGATGGGAAGAGCAAACTCACCGGATATCAGGTCAATGAGACCATCGAGGTCAAGGTCCGTGACCTGACGAAGACCGACACGGTCCTTGCGGGTGTCGTGGCCGCAGGAGCGAATCAGATCGGCCAGCTCCAGCTGACCATCGATAACCCGGATGCACTGCAGGCACAGGCGCGCGAAGCGGCCATCAAGGATGCGCAGTCAAAGGCCGACACGCTGAAATCCCAACTCGGCATCAAGCTGGGGCGCATCGTCGACTTCACCGAAAATAGCAACAGCGTCATCCCGCCCATCATGTACGACAAAAGCGTCGTCGGGTTGGGGAGCGGCGCGGTCCCGGCTCCGGAAATCGCCACTGGCCAGAATGAGATCACCGACAACGTAACGGTTACCTATCAAATCCGATGAACGGAGTCCTTGTCGCCGCACTGCTCGTCATCGTCCTTGTCGCCGGTGTCTACATCGGCATCTCGGGCATCGCCACGCAATATGCATTCGGCACGTCCCGCTCCAGCGCCGCGAACGTCCTCTGCTCACCCGACGTTCAGACGGCATCAGTCGGTCAGACGGTACGCTTCGCGCTCGCCGGCATGGCCGCCGGCACCGCCTATCACTGGGCATCCGATGAGGGTACGATGAAGGTCCAGCCCGACGGCCGGCTTTCAGTCATTTATTCCACGACCGGCATCAAGAACGCGTGGGCGTTCATCCTCACCGGCACTACGTGGTCACAGGTCCGCTGCTCAGTGACCGTCCGATAGATCTCGGCAATCAAAACGCGCCTCTTGGCGCGTTTTGATTTTCCAGTGCGACACAGTCAACGAAGAAGAGTGGTACGTTTTTGGTCCCGGTACCGTCAGACCTCCGATTTTGCGGTCGGACCCCGCATAGTTCGTACGCCGTAGGACCGTTTGACGGGTCATGCGACGTACACCCTATATCGACATCATTTGCCTTTCTCATTTTCCTACGCGAAGTAGGAGAAATAGAAAGGAGGTGATCCAAGAGCAGCTTCCGCTACCCTTGCCTTGTTACGACTTAATCCGTGTCACCGACCCTAGCGTGTCCCCATGAATAGTATGGGTCTTCGGCTATTGCCGGCTCCCCTGACTTGACGGGCAGTGAGTGCAAAACTCGAGAACGTATTCACCGCGGCATGCTGATCCGCGATTACTAGCAATTCCAACTTCATGGAGGCAAGTTGCAGCCTCCAATCCGAACTGAGGATGCCTTTGATGGGATTAGCTCCGCCTCGCGGCTTGGCGACCCATTGTAACATCCATTGTATCATGCGTGTAGCCCAGGGCATCAGAGGGCCACGCTGACTTGACGTCATCCCCACCTTCCTCTGCGTTACCGCAGCAGTTCCGCGTGACAACATGTAACACGCAGTAGGGGTTGCGCTCGTTCATCCACTTAAGGAGACCACTCACGTGACGAGCTGACGACAGCCGTGCAGCACCTGTCCAAACGCCTTTCGGGGTCCTCCGTTTCCGGAAGATTTCGTCTGGATTTCAAGCCCTGGTGAGGTTCCTCGGTTAGAGTCGAATTGAACCACATGATCCACTGCTTGTGCGAGTTCCCGCCTATTTCTTTGAGTTTTAATCTTGCGATCGTACTTCCCAGGCGGCAGGCTTAACGCGTTAGCTTCGTCACTGGAAGGGTCGATGCTCCCAATAACTAGCCTGCATCGTTTAGGGCGTGGACTACAAGGGTATCTAATCCTTTTTGATCCCCACGCTTTCGCGATTGACCGTCAGCACGGCGCCAGTGAGCTGCCTTCGCTTTTGGTGTTCCGTACGATATCAGTGGATTTCACCCCTACACCGTACGTTCCGCTCACCTTTCACCGGCTCGAGTCGCACCGTTTCCGCAGCAGGCTTGGGGTTGGGCCCCAAGGTTTGACTGCAGACTAATGCGACCAGCTACTCGCTCTTTACGCCCAGTAATTCCGGATAACGCTCGGGGTCTCTGTATTACCGCTGCTGCTGGCACAGAGTTAGCAACCCCTTATTCTCTAGGTACCGTCAAAATTCTTCCCTAGCAAAAGCAGTTTACGACCCGAAGGCCTTCTTCCTGCACGCGGCATTTCTCGATCAGGGTTTCCCCCATTGTCGAATGTTCTTGACTGCTGCCACCCGTAGGTGTACGGACCGTGTCTCAGTTCCGTCGTTGAGGGTCGCGCTCTCACGCCCCCTACCCGTCAGAGCCTTGGTGGGCCATTACCCCGCCAACAAGCTGATAGGACCTAGGCCGCTCCCCCAGCGCCTTACGGCTTTACCGGTGAGGGACCATCGGGAATTAGCGGATCTTTCGACCCGTTGTGCCCGACTGGAGGGTACGTACCAAGGTGTTACGAACTCGTTCGCCGCTAAGCACCGACCGGTGGTTGCCTTGATGTAATCGCAACAACCTCCAAAAGGTGCTCCGCTCGACTTGCATGCCTTATCAATGCCGCCAGCGTTCATCCTGAGCCAGAATCAAACTCTCTTAATAGACTCTCGCTTTCGTTGACTGTGTCGAATTGGAAAGGGACCGTTGTGCTCACATAACACAACCCCGTTTGCCTCCGTTGCGGAAGCAAGCGGGGTTGTACTACACCGATTGGATTGTTAGCCGTCGATAGTGTCCTTCATCGGGATACCTTCGGGACTGTGCCGAACCAGTATACACGAGGTCCCGGGCCAGTCAAGAGTGCCTATCGGGCCTTCCGCCAGGCCGAAATCTTGGCGTGGTCACCCGAAAGCAGCACCTTCGGAACGGCGCGTGTGCGGCCGCCGATGGTCACGATCTCTGGCTTCGTGTACTGCGGATGGTCCTCTTTGGTCTGGCTGTCAGCGTCGTGCATGAAGCCCGGAACCAGACGCGCGACTGCCTCGATGACCGCCATCGCGGCGATTTCACCCCCGTTGAGCACGTACGGCCCGACCGAAATGACCTCGTCGGCGATATAGTCGGCCACGCGCTCGTCCACGCCCTCATAGCGGCCACAGATGAACACGAGCTGGTCATATTTCTTCGCCCAGCGCTTCGCGGTCGCCTGGTCGAACTGTTTTCCGCGCGGCGAGAACAGAATCACGCGCGACTTCTTGGACTTGTTGATGGCCTTCACCGCTTTGGCGATAGGTTCAACCTTCATCACCAAGCCCGGCCCGCCGCCGTACGGTTTGCCGTCCACGGTCTGATGCCGGTCGGTCGTCCACGTGCGCAGGTAGTGGGTCTTGATGGAAATAAGGCGCTTCTTTTGCGCCTTGGAAATCAGAGATTCCCCGATGAACCCGCTGAAGATATCGGGAAA
>DATKOD010000005.1:0-13457 GCA_035524755.1 Minisyncoccota bacterium | reverse complement strand
ACTGTAACACCACGAGAGGTTGCTACAAGGGTGGACAACTATCGGCCCATGAAGAGGCGGACCTTTTGCTCCACGAGAGCGCGGACCTTGTCGGCGGCGGGGGCGAGGTACTTGGCCGGCGTGGTCTGCCCGGGATCCGCGGCGAGCTGTTGTTTGATGCCCTTCTGGTACGCCACGCGCAGTTCCGTATTGAAATGAACGTTCGTGATGCCCGCCGCGATGGCCGCACGCACCTGCAGGTCAGGCAACCCCGACGCGCCATGGAGGACCAGGTATGCCCCGGGCACCGCGGTCGCCACGTGCATCAGGTGTCCGATGTCCAGTGATTCCTTCTGCTCCGTGACGATGCCGTGGATGTTGCCGAACACGATGGCCAGGCGCTCCACGCCGGTGCGCGACACGAAATCCGCCGCCTGCGCCGGCTTGGTGTAGTCGCGCGCGCTGATGCGCACTTCCTTCTGCACTTCCGATGAACCTTTGAGGTACCCGAGCTCCCCTTCCACCATCATCGGTCCGCGCGCGGCCTGCGCGTACTCCCAGACGCGGCGCGTTTCGATGACGTTGACCTCGTACGGCTGGCCGGCGCCGTCGAACAGGATGGTGTCATAGCCCGCGTCCACCGCGGCTTTGCACGCCGCGAAACTGCGGAAGTGATCGGCGTTGAGGAACACGGGAAACCCCGATGCTTCGCGCACTGCGTGCACCAGCGCGACGGCTTCCGGCAGTCCGAGGAACGACGATTCTCCTTCCGACGTGCCCACCATGACGCACGGCGCCCCGGCGGATTTCGCCCCTTCGACGATGGCGCGCAGGACGTCGGCCGTGGAGAAGTTGAAGTGCCCGATGGCCCACTTGTTTTCCCGTGCATCCGCGAAGTAGTCAGCGAGCGATGTCATGTGAGCGTGATGAATCCGTCGATGATATGTTCGTTCAGGAGTTCTTCGAGCCGCTCGCGACCCATGTATTCGACGAAGACCTTGTTCCAGAGCGCCTCCTGCTGGTGGTACAGGTACTTGACCCGGTCGCGCTCCACGGTGGACATCAACAGGTCGATGAGGTCGAAGCTGACCAGCTCGCTCGTACCCATCGCCGGAATGTCGAACAGTTCACCGACGCTGTCCAGGCCGGTCCACCACCCGAGATCGAGTTCGCCGGGCTCGTGCCCCAGGATGCGCGACAGCCGGCCCAGGTCCTCTTCCGCACGCCACCAGTGGTCCGCTTCGGGATTGATGTGCGGCTCGAACAGACGGAAGTCGTCGATGTTGTCTTTCGCCAGGTACCGCTGGACGACGCGCCAGGTGATCTTCCCGTGGTCCGGCAACGGCGTCGTCGTGACGTCGCCGCGCAACAGCGACCGGAAGATGCCGGAGAAATCCGCAGCTCCCATGTAGCGGCGGAAGAGGTTCGCGTAGAACGGCACTTCGTGCAGATAGTGGAGCAGGAGCGTGAACAGCCGGAGCGTCTCGCCCGGCGTGTCGAGCTTGATGGGGATGACGAAGATGATGCCGTACTCCTTGAGGTGCGACACGTTGTGGTATTTCTTCTTGAGGAATTTCTCCGCAACGGCGAACCACTTGGACTCCAGGATGACGAGCTCGACGTCGCGCTCCTCGAAATCGTCCGGCGTCAGCGACTGGTATCCCACTTCGAAGAACTCGTGCATCCATTCTTCGGTCTGCGTGAACCGCAACGCGGCCATGACCGGCGCGAATCCCTCCCGCTCCAACAGTTCGCGCACATTGGAATACCCGAAGTGTTCCAGGAGGTTGTGCGGCGGGTATTTCTCCAACAGCGCCGCCGCATGGTCACGCTTCATGAACATTCCCTTGGGCGGCGTGTAGACCCGCAGCACCGTATCGCACAGCTGACGGCACGCCGCGGGACCCACGGCCAGGTCCGGTTTTCCCAGCATCGTGTAGAGCTCGACGTCCAGGTGCTCCAGGCGCTGGATCAGCGCCGCGCGCACGGTCTCCGGTCCGTCGATGTGCGTCAGCCCCAGACCTGCCATGGTCTGCTCAACGACGATGTCGTTGGCACGGACGATGTCTTCCATCACGCCCTCCTGGCCCGTCAGTTCGTCCATCTTGCGCTCCAGGTCCAGGAGCACCGCCGGCGGGGTGCGCATCAGTTGTGCCAACTTATTGATGGGGTCTTTCGGGCCCGGTGTCATTGCTTCCAGTATACCGCGGGAGGGCGTTTCCGGCGGTCTTGACTATATTAATCTTATGTGATATACTTAGAACATGCTGGTAGCGGACCCCCTTGTGGAGGCCCCCGGCGGCCGGCCCAGTGCCCTGCCCACCAGCATCAGCATCATTCACCCCTCCTCTTCGGAGGGGTCTTTCTTATGCGAGGCGGCGCTTCGTGACGTTCACGGGTGGCCACGGACCCATGTCGCCCTTCTTCAGGATGCCAGCCTTGGCACCGAACCGCATCACGACCGAGCTCGCATTGGCCGTCCCGAATTGGACGGCTTTTTCTATGCTTCCGGAGCGGACGAACTCCACGAGGAACCCTGAATGGAACGCATCGCCCGCACCGGTGCGCTCGACGACATCGCGCGTGGGGATCTCCGCAGAGTACACGAAATTGCCGTCGGAGACGCGCACGCCGTCCTGCCCCTTGGTCATGATGAAGATCCCGCCGATGGCGTCGTCCATCTTTTTGAATATCGCATCTTCCTCGTTGAACGGGATGCCCGTCAGATGCGCCGCTTCCTCCTGGTTCATACCGACGATATCGAACTGCTTCCAGTGCGGTGCGAGCGTCTTCAGGCCCAACGACAGTTCAGTGCCACCGGGGTTGGTCGCCAGATGCGTACCGCGGCGCTTCGCCCACATGACCGCGGCCTCGAGGACATCGACGCTCCCGACCGAATCCACGTACATCCACCCTGCCTTCAGTTGGTCCCACGGGATCCGGTCGGCGGCGATGTGCGTTTCGCCGCGATACACGAGGATGGTCCGCTCACCGCCGGGGGCAACGAGAATGACCGAGTACTCGGTGACATCCCCGCCGGTCTGGAAATGCTTCGCATCCACTCCTTCACGGCGCAGGTCATCGAGGATGGATGGCGCGTTATGGTCGGTGCCGATCGCACCGATGCAGGCGGTGCGGAACCCCTGACGTGCGAACGTGACTGCGGCATTGGTGCCTCCCCCGCCGGAAGCGAACACGACCTTGTTGACCGCGACCTTGGACCCGAACGGCAGGCAGATCCCCCTGCCCACATCGAACTGCACGCTTTCGACCGCGGTGAACGCATCCGAACCAAGGAACACGTCCTGCGTGGCCGAGCCTAATGAGATGAAATCGAATTCCATAGTTCTTTGAGCGACGCGCCGGGATCCGACGAGTGCGCCACGTACGAACCCGAGACCAACACCGTCGCACCCGCGGCGGCGCACACCGGCGCGGTCTCCGGCGTGATACCGCCATCCACCAGAACGGCCGTATGCGGATGATTGGCGTGGTACAGACGGATCCTCTCGGTGACGCCGGGCATGAACGCACGGCCTTGCATCCCCGGATGCACGGCCATGAACTGCACGAAGTCGGCAGTGCCGTTGACCGCGTCTAGTTTTTCCAGCGGCGTCTCCGGGTTGATGGCGGCACCGAGTTCTTTGTGGCAGTCGTGTGCGTGATCGGCGAGTGCCGCGAAGTCGCCGACCGCTTCCACGTGGACGATCATCCGCGTCGCCGGAGTGCCGCGCCACGGTTCGCAGGCGTTCGCAGGGTCGGCGACCATCAGGTGCACGTCGAACTCCACATCCGCCATATCCAGCCGCATCAGCTCATCGTGCCCCGCGATGGTACGGGTCGGCACGAAGATGCCGTCGCAGATGTCCAGGTGGATACGCCGCACGCCCGCAGCGTAGAACGCGCGCGCCAACCGGACGAATTCGTCTTCGCGGTCCGTCAATATCGCCGGGACGATCTCCATAGTCAGGCTATTTCTTCGGTACAATAAGCCACCACCATTTCCTATGCCATAACCCGGAGTCTTCTCTGATCTCGATTTTCTTGACATCATCGCGGTAATACACGGAATAGTCAGAGTTGCCGAAGAACCTTGCTGTTGCGCCTGTCGCACACGGGATAAACTCCTCCGGTTGTTGTGCCCCCCGTTCCACGAGTCGTAATTGCAGCGCAAGAGCTTCCGGATACGACGCAAGCTGTAATCCAAGCTTCCGTGCAATCTCATTGGCCGGCATCCTGTCCGGATCATCATCCAGTGCACGCTTGATGTGCACCGGATTGAGCCGAACAACCTCCACTTCCGTGCCTTCTGGAAACGCTTTAAATTTTGCCGCATCATAATCGTTAGAAAACCCCAGACCGAGCTTTCGGAACGCTTCTTCATACTGAGCCTGCGAGCGGAGTGCACCAACATCGACTGTCTCACGATGGACTTCCTCATCCGATGGTACGAATAGTACGTGTTCCACGTGCGAAAGCTTACTCAGAATGCCCCGCTCCAGCGGACCGTCATACACCTTGGTATCGGTTGAGATCTGCCATGCTTCATATGCAATCTCTTCGGACACACACGAGAAGCGTTCGATGAGTTCGCGTTCACGGGCTTGCATCCGTTCGCGCGTGGAACGGTCTCGCCACGTATCGTCGTTCCATTGCGGCACATGCGCATCAATCGCGTGTATGTCCGACGCCATGCGTTCAAGCTCCTGAATTTGGACGTCAAGCGTCTCCAGCTTGGCGAATGTCGGCATGCCTTCCATAGCATTCACATCTCGTTGAAAGAACGTCACTGCGACACGGAAACGCCCTACAAGTTTGTCATACTCGGCAAGCTTCGGATTCTGCGGCTCACGTCGATAGAATCTCTTGAATTCGGAGTCGGTGAATGCAAGAAACTGATCCAAACCAGCAGCCAGTTCTCGATCTTGTTCCCAACGACGCTCCTGCTCCTGCTGTTCACGGTACTCGCTCTCTTGGGCAGTCTTCCGAGCTTCCGCCAGCTTCTGTTCTAGCCGCTGCTCATCCAGCGACTCTAAGTCCGTCCCTGCGATTATCTCTCCGAGTCCGGGAGCTTGTTCATTCGTAGCCATGGCGAGAGTTGGTATTAGTATTTGGCGATGCGGCGCACATGGCGTTGTTCTTCCGAGAACGGCGTATCCAGCCAAAGTTTGATGACATGCTTCGCGTCATCGTCGCTCAAAAACGAAGCGCCCAGCGACAGGATGTTGGACGCGTCATGTTCACGGGTCATCTTCACGACCTCATCGTTCACGGCATACACGACGGCGGCACGCACACCGGCCCGTCTGTTAGCGACCATCGCTTCGCCCTCGCCGTTGCCGCCCAGGATGATGCCGCGGTTGTTCACCGGGTCCTGTGAGACCTTCTCCGCCGCGAGCGCGATGAAATCCGGATAGTCGTCATCCGGATTCAGGCTCGTGGCACCGCAGTCCGTGAACTCCAGCTGCCACTCGCCGAGCCAGGTCTTTATCTTCTCCTTGAGCGCGAATCCGCGGTGGTCAGTTGCGAGATAGATCATGGTGTAAGTATACCGCCCACGGGAGTATAATGGAACCGTTCGTTCCATGAGGTGTCCCATGCAGCTCGCTCGGTTCCGTCGCACGCCCAAGGGTGCACGGAAGCTCGGCGGCGTCTGCGCCGGGTTCGCGTACTTCCTGGGCATCCAGGTGTGGATCACGCGCCT
This sequence comes from Minisyncoccota bacterium, assembly GCA_035524755.1. Classification (GTDB taxonomy): domain Bacteria; phylum Patescibacteriota; class Minisyncoccia; order 2-02-FULL-40-12; family GWA2-44-9; genus JAGOPO01. Next base: position 7,774 of record DATKOD010000005.1, on the reverse strand, counting down.
GGTGACGTTCCTCGCGGCGATCGCCTTCGGGCACACGGTCGTGATCGCGTACCTGTGCCTGTGGGTCTTCGCCCCCGTCTGGCCCGCGCTCCCCGATGACTTCGCCGTCCGCACGCGGGACTGACGGGTCACCCCCATCCTCCGATGGGGGTGATTCTTTACAATCGAAGTTTTTGTGGTATCATATGCGCGTTCGTTAACTTGAGAGGTGGCTATGAGGATTCGGTTTGCGCTCGCTCCGATCCTTGTCGTCGGCATCCTGGCCTGCGGGGGCAGCAAAAGCAGCCCAACGTCTCCTGGACCGTCGCCGACCCCGATCGCACGTGACGTGACCCGCACATACACCGTGCAGGACACTGACGGCCGCGTCTTCGGCTCGTTCTCCGTGACTCATGCGCAGGGGAAAGAAACTCTGACCGCGGCGTACTTCCAGAGCAAGGGAGTGAACGTCAGCGGGATCGACTCGAACTACTTCGCCGTGAACGCCGACTACCGAGGGAGCCTGTTCGGCCCGCAGCTCGGATCGACACGCGTCGGTTCGTTGGCCCTCCAGTACACGACGGACGGCACCAGTATCGTCACTTTCCTGAAGTCCGGGATTGATTGGGCGGGTGCATTCGCGACCGGCGGCGCAGGGGTCGGCCCCGGATTCGGCAACGGTGTTCCGGCGCAGACCATCACCGTCCGCCAGATGCTGGCCGGTGAATCATCGGGTAGCCCTGGCAACTTTCCAATCGTGGACGGCATCTCCGAGCCCATCGAGCAGGCCGTCGGTTCTCTGCAGGACATAGTCACTGTCGGCGACCACCAACTCCTGCAATTGAACTTCACGGGGAAGACGCAGACACCTGCAACGCTGAAGACGGGCTACTACCCGGATTCGTATGGCGCCAACGGATACCACGGTACGGATTTCGCGATCGTGAACGAGTATTTCCTCAGACAGCCCAGATACTACTCCGCGGCGTATCGGTTCATGTTCGTGGAGCTCGCTGAGGTCATCGGAGGATTCGACGACGTCTACGGCAATAACTCGTCGGGGACCCTGATGAACCCGGACGACACGCCCAGCGATAAGGGCAAGCATCTCATCAGAGCAGCCGTCCTGTTCGGCCTCCCGAAGCAGAAATAGCTTCCGCTACCCCGCTCGAAAGGGCGGGGTTTCTCATCCAAAAATTAACTACTTCAGCCGGTTGATGTACTGGACGGCCGAGAGCGCGGCGGCGGCGCCCATGCCGGCGGCGATGATGATCTGCTTGTGCGGCACGTTGGTCACGTCGCCCGCTGCGAACAGGCCGGGCATCGACGTGGAACCGTCCATGCCGACGACGATCTGACCGAACTGGTCCTTGGTCACCTCGCTGTCCACGAACCCGGAGTTCGGCAGACTGCCGATGTGGACGAACGCGCCATCGACGGCAAGTTCATGCGTCTCGCCCGCTTTGTCGGTGTAGTGCAGACCCTTGAGGAAACCTCCCGGTTCGCCGAAGAAATCCTTCGTCATCGCCTCATACACGACCGTGATGTTGGGCTTCTTCGCCAAGCCGTCGATGAGGACGGTCTCGCCCTTGAACTGCGCGTTCTTGTTGATGACGGTGACGTGTTCGGCGATGTCGGCGAGCATCAGCGCGGATTCCAGCGCCGAGTTGCCGCCGCCGATGGTCGCGACCTTCTTGCCGGAGAACAGCGGGCCGTCACAGACCGTACAATAGCTGATGCCCTTGACGCGGTATTCCTTCTCGCCGGGCACCCCGAGCTCGCGCGGATGGATGCCGGTCGCGACCAGTACGGATTTGCCGCGGTACTCCTTCTCATCATCGGTCATCACGACGAACTTCCCCTCGCCCTGTTTTTGGAAACTCTTCACTTTCACGCCCTCCAGGATGGTCGGCTTGTACGCCTCCATGTGTTTGCGGAATTGCCCGGCCAATGTGATGCCATCGGTGTGGATGATGCCCGGCCAATTCTCGATTTCGCCCGATGTGGCAACTTCCCCGCCCAAATTCGACGCGATGACGAGAACTCTCAGGCCGCGTCGGGTCGCGTAAATCGTGGCCGCCGTGCCGGCAGCCGAGCCTCCGATGATGATGAAGTCGTAGTCCATGGCGCAAGTATACCAAAAAAGAAAAGGCGGCACCTCTAGGGTGCCGCCCTGCCGTACAACCACTCGTCGAACTGCTCGCCGAAATCCGCACCGGTGTAGGCATCGGCGAGGAATCGTTCCAGGCCCCGTTCGTGCACGAGATGACGCACGAATTCCTCGCTCACCAGGTACTGCACATGCAGATCACCGGTGCTGCCGGTGTAGTCCCGGAATGAACGGTTCACGGTGCCGTAACGGAGCTTCAGCCGACGACCGAGGCGCTTCGCTTCGAGGCGGTCCTCCAGGCCGTAATCATCGGCCAACAACGACGCGATGCCCTCCTCGAACACCAACGATGCCCGGCCCAAGCGGTAGGTCATCAGGTGGACGAGCTCGTGCTTGTAGCAAGGCTCCATGGCGATGACGTACAGCGGATCGGGATTCGCGACGCCGCCCGAGTAGTGGTGGTCCACGCTGAGCCGGAAGATGTCCTGCGGGCCGGCCACGCGGTAGTACTCGAAGTGCGGCAGCACGATACCGAGCTTCTTCTCCGTTTTCGCGATGAACGACTCGCACGTCTTCACGTCGATACGCAGATGCTTGTCGAGCGTGTAGTAGTCGGCCCGGGGAGTCCGTGCGACCAGCGTGAAGCCCGACAACACGACCGCGAACACTGACAGCATGTGACCTCCCGTGGTACTATGAAGGAACAGATGAGACTATACCACTATTTAAAGGATAAGTCAATATACCTCGGCTTGCTGCTGCTGGGCATCATCACGCACGCTCTGTACTACGGCGTGCCCAACAGCGCGGTGTTCGACGAAGTCCATTTCGGCAAATTCCTGTCCGCGTATTTCACGCATCAGTACTATTTCGACATCCATCCCCCATTGGGCAAGTTGATCCTGGCAGGCTGGGGATGGCTATGGGGATACCACCCGGGGTTCTCGTTCGCCAACATCGGTGAGGTGTATCCCGACAAACTGTACATGGCGCTCCGGTTCCTGCCGTCGCTGGCAGGGGCCCTGCTACCGCTCGTCATTTACGGAGTAGCGCGATGCCTGCGTATCCGCCGACCGGCGGCTGTGTTCGCGGGCGTTCTGGTCGCCCTTGATAACGCCCTCCTGGTGCAGTCGCGCTTCATCCTCCTGGATCCGTTCCTGCTCCTGTTCGGATTCGCTGCCCTGTATTGCTACCTGCGCTGGCGGGACACCGGGCGGGCATGGCTGTTGCCCGCTGCTGGGGTTCTGGCGGGAGCTTCGGCATCCATCAAGTGGACCGGCCTGACGTTCCTGGGACTGATCGTCGTCCTCGAGCTGTTCCGGCTCTGGGCACAGCGGCACTCCGTGACTCTGCGCTCCGTCGCGACGGCAATCGGTTCCTTCGTCATCATCCCGGTCATCGTGTACGTCACGGTGTTCGTCGTGCACTTCTCGCTGTTGGCCCGACCCGGTCCCGGCGATGCGTTCATGACGCCGAACTTCCAGTCGCTGTCCATGGCCGACCGTATCGTCCAACTGAACGCAGAGATGTACCGCGCCAACGCCACGTTGACCGCCACGCATCCGTACTCCAGTCTCTGGTACACGTGGCCCATGATGGCGCGGCCCATTTTCTACTGGGTGTCCGGCGATGCGCGGATCTATCTGTTGGGCAATCCGGTCGTCTGGTGGCTTTCCACCATCGCCATCATCACCGCACTGGTGACCGTGCTGTCGCTCGGGGTCATCCGCGCACCACCGACGCTGTTGATCATCGCCGGTGCCTGGCTCATGAACATGCTCCCGTTCATCGGCATCACCCGCGTGATGTTCCTCTACCACTACCTGACCGCGCTTATCTGGGCCATTCTCGCGCTTGCGTACTTCGCCGATCAGCTCAAACGTCCGGTCAAAACGATGCTGGCAGTCAGCGGACTGGCACTCGTGCTGTTCGTATTCTTCGCTCCGCTGTCGTACGGTCTCCCATTGACAGACTCAGAATATAATGCCAGAGTTTGGTTTTCGTCATGGAGGTGAGCGGTGACAGTGACGGTACCGGTGCTTCCTGAGGGCTTGTCCCCCATCGAATGCAATCTCTGGATGGATTGCCGTAGGGAATGGGAGCCCCGGCTGCGATTGTCGACACAAGCGATCCGGATCCCTATCGTGTCGCAGCGGGCCAAGGACGCCCTTAGCGCGCTTGCGATGGCGACGGGGATGACCGTCAGGTTCACGGAATCCAACGGACAGGGTACGATGTACGCGATGAGGGATAAAAGCTGGAGGTGAACGGTGCCGGAAGATCTTTCCCCGTACGAAACGAAGCTGTTGGAGCGCCTGAAGGTCGAGTGGGATCCCGACTCGCTGATGCCGATCGGCATGCAGCACCTGAAGGTCGAGAAGTTGTCCGAGCGGGCCCGCGTCCTGCTGACCGAGCTGGCGACAGGATATCAGATGAAGATCGACTTCGGCCTTCTGGGCGACCAGCACTTCATCTTCGTCACACGTCCCCGCAGGTAAGAAACCGCCCCCTGATGTCAGGGGGCGTCGTTCTACTTCATGATGATGGGAGCGTTCGGATTCGACTGCGGGTTCAGGAACCGATTCCAGTCGGATGTCTGCGTGCCCGCCGCCGGAAGCGTCACGATGACATGACCCGCGTAGTATCTTCCGGACGGACACTTGCCGTCTCGTACGGTGATAGCCGCGGTCATCAGCTGTCGGCCTGGCTCAAGACGGACGTCGTGCGCGAAGCCCACTTCGCCGGCGAGCACCGAAACCGAGTACTCGCCCATGCACACCTTCTGCTGGGGCCGGATACCCTCGAAATGGATCCAGCAGGTCTGTGCGATGGGACAGTCCGACGTCGCCTGGGAGAATGTGACTCCGTCCCAGTACTCCGTCTGCGTGTACGACCCGTCCTTCTTCACGCAGGCGATGCACAGCAGTATCGCCAACACCGCGATTGACGCGCACAAGCGCATGGCATCCTCCTTCCGAGGATGCCACACTATAGGATCTTTCTTTGGATTCGTCAACCTACCGCCCCTTGGCGGCGAGGTAGAGTTCTTCGGCCTTGGCCCAGTTGAAGTTCTTCCAGAACGCCTCGATGTAGGCCTTGCGGTCAGAACCGAAGTCGATGAAGTAGGCGTGCTCGTAGACGTCCAGCACGATAACCGGCAGGCATCCCCAGACGCCGCCCTGGTTGTGCGCGTCCCCGTTGTAGTGCTTGAGCGCTCCCGCCTTGGTGTCCCAGGCGAGCACCGACCAGCCGCGCGCCGCCATCGCGCACGCGGAAAAGTATCTCAGTCCCTCCTCGACGCTCCCCCATTTCTCGGCCAGCGCCTTGGAAAGTTCGGGGGCCTTGTCGGCGGCACCATCGCCGCCCAGGACGTCGAAATACCACTCGTGCAGGTAGACACCGTTGACGGCGAACGTTTCGGCATCTTTGAGCGCGCGAAGCTCCGAGTATGTGGCATTGCCTTCGTACGTGCCCGACTTCTGCAGCGCGACGAGTTTCTCGGTGATCTCGTCGGTCTTCTTCACGTAGCCCGCATAGAGCTTGTCGTGATGGATGGCGAGCGTCTTCTCGCTGATGCCGGAGAGCTTCGTCTGGTCGAACGGAAGAGGTTTCGGTTCCATGATGTCAGTCGTTACCCAATCCCAAATACTCGTCGAGCTTGCGTTTATCGAACCCGATGATGATCTTGCCGCCGACATCGATGACCGGCACGCCCATCTGACCGGTCTTCGTGATCATCTCCTGGGCCTTGGCGCGGTCGGCGGACACGTCGATGTCGGTGAACGGGATGTTCTTCGAGGTGAGGTACTCTTTCGCCATATGGCAATAGCCGCATGTGGGTGTGGAGTAGATGGTTATCGGGGGCACTTTCACTGCCGGTGTGGTTTGCATCGGATGGGAAATCATGAATAATACCAACTTAGTATAGCACATTCACAAGGAGGCCGTGTGCTCGCAATCCCCTTGGTCTTGCTGCTCCAGATGACCCCGTCAGCCGACGAGATCATCGGGCGCTACGTCGCACGAGAACAGGAAACCGCGGCGATCGGGGCCCGGCTCCGGTACACGCGGATCCAGACCGAGTACGATCTCGCCGACCCGAACAGCCCGAAGCGCCTGGAGAAGCGGGAGTCGCGCATCTGGACAGACAGCGGCCACGTCATGGAGCTGACGGTTGCCGTCAATGACGGACCGGTGCTCAACGGCGGCGCCCAGGAAGGGGCCCTGTCACTGGACAAGGCGTTCGGCATCCGCTTCGACTACGGTCTCATCCGTCCCGAGCCCGAGGTCTGCCGCGGCTGCTACTTGATGTCGTACGAACCGAAACCCAAGCAGCCCCCGCGTCGTTCCATTCCCGAAGAGATCCTCTCGCGGACCGGCGGGACGCTCATGCTGGACATCGACAGCGGCGCCATCCTGTGGCTCAAAGGCACCTTGCGCAAGCCGTTCCGGAAATTCATCTTCGGCAAGGTGTACGAGGCGGAGATCCAGATGAGCCAGGAACCCGAATTCGGGACTCCGATGACCGTTGCGGCCCGCATCAAGGTGCACTACAGCCAGTTCGGCTTCAATTCGTACCGCCTCATCGAGCTTTCGTTCTTCGGGTTCGAGCTACGACCCGAAACGCCGTCCCCCTAGAGGGACGGCGTTTTCTTGTTCGGTCGTTATTCGGCGGACTTCTTGCCCCGCTGTTCCGAGAACACGTAGAAGTACAGGATTTCGAGGATACCCAGCGTGTTTAGGACCAGGAACGCGATGAACCAGGGCTTGGAGCCCTTCTGCGCGGCCTTCCAGAGCGCAAGGCCTTTCCATACGAGGCTCCAGGCGAACAGAGCCAAAAACCACATCTGCTGATCCAGCGGGATAGCGAGGACGTTGTTGAACATGGCCCTAGGATACCATGAACACCCCCTCCGCCTCAAGTTCGGCCACCAGGCCGGCAGGGATGGGCACCGACCCCCGTACCGGGCTCGTCCCGGGGTACCGCCACGCCGTAATGACTATTTTCTGCTTCTTCTCTTCCCGCCACATGACCCAAATCTCCCACGGCTTTGCCTTCGTGCCCGCCGTCTGCATGGACGCCAGCGTCCCGGGCGCGACACCCTCTTCCATCCGCTGGGGTGCGCGGATGACCCGGATGATGCGCGCGGGCGTGAGTCCGTAGAACCGCATCTTGCGCATCACGTGATTCGTCCAGCGGTACTTGTTGCCGCCGGGCAGGTGTTTGGGCGGTGAGTTCACCATTCGACGCCCTTCTCCCCGGTCTGACCTTGTTGGTACGGGTGTTTGACCTCCAGGACTTCGGAGACAATGTCGGCCCGGTCGATGAACGACTGGCGTGCATCCCGACCGGTCAGGATGAGGTCCATGCCGTCCGGGAGCAGGTCCACGAGACTGAGCACCGACTCTTCGTCCAGGAGTCCGAGGTGAATGGCGTTGTTGATCTCGTCCAGGATGAGCATGTCCCAGCGCCGGGAGAGCATCGTCTCCCGCGCCAGCGCGAGCCCCTGGCGGGCCGCGGCCGCATGTTCCTCGCGCGGCCGGGTATCGCCCAAGATGCCGACGAACCCCAATCCGGTCTTCACGATCTTAAAATAGGGAGAGAGCAGTAACTGTGCTTCGTCCTCGCCCGATTTCCAGGGACCTTTGATGAACTGTATCATCAGCACCCGGCGGCCGTCGCCA
>DATKOD010000004.1:0-3576 GCA_035524755.1 Minisyncoccota bacterium | reverse complement strand
GACAACGGCATCGAGTGCATCGTGTCGCACCGTTCCGGCGAGACCAACGACGCGTTCATCGCCGATCTCGCCACCGCGTTCGGCGTGTTCGCCGTCAAGGCGGGCGGCCCGCAGCGCGGCGAACGCGTCGCCAAGTACAACCGCTTCCTGGAACTGCTTTCCTGATGGGCATTCTCTCCCCGCTGATCGCATCATTCCTCCAGGCCGCGTCGTACACGTTCGACAAGGCGGCGCTGAACGTCCGGCGTATCGACTGGAAGACGTACACGAGCGTCAGTTTCCCGCTGTTGATGCTCTTCGATGCGTTGTTCCTGTTCATCGTGCGTCCTGCCGTCGACTGGGGCTCGTTGGGCGGACTCGCGGGCGTTTTCGTCTTCGTGACCATCATCGTTGGCTTCATCACGAACGCCCTCTACTATCGTGCGCTGGATGATGAGGACCTCCATGAGCTGCAGACGTGGGGCGTGTTCATTGCCATCCCGACGCTCATCGTGACCAGCATCCTGTTCACCGATGAACGCAAACTCGTCGTACTCATCCCGGCGCTCATCGCCACGGCGGCGGTCACCTGGTCACATTTGGGCAAGGGCAACGGCTTGGCGGTCCGCCCCAAGACCGTCGCGTTCATCGGCTGGATGATCGTCGCTACGCCGGCGATGGCCGGCATGAGCAAGGTCATCCTCCAGTCCTGGAACCCCATCCTTCTGGAATTAGTGCGTGACAGCTCGCTTGCGCTCATCTTCTGGATCGCGGTTTCCAAGGGCATCAGCCACGTGAACCGCAAGGCGTGGAGTTACCTGTTGGCGACGAACATGCTGTCGTCCGCCGCGTGGATCCTCTACTACTACGGGTACCAGCAGATCGGCATCGTCCATACGATGCTCCTGTTCTCGCTCGCGCCGGTGCTCACCTATCTGTTCTCGCTCATCTTCCTGCGGGAAAAATTCCAGCCGCGGCGCATCGTCGCGTTCGTCATCGTCCTCGCTTCGATCGCCGCCGCGCAGCTGTTGAGGTGATACAATGGACGTATGACCTCGCGCACCCAGATCGTCTGCACCATCGGACCGGCCTCGCAGGAACCCGCCGTGCTGGACCGTATGATCGCGGCAGGCATGGACGTCGCGCGGTTGAACTTCAGTCACGGCACGTACGAGAACCACGCGATGCTCATCGCGAACGTCCGCGATGCCGCGAAGCGTGCGGGCAAGGTCATCCCCATCATCCAGGACCTGTCCGGCCCGCGCATGAAGACCGAGACCGGCCACCAGATGCAGCCGGGCGCCACGGTCGTCATCACCGAGAAGGATCTGAAGGACCTTGATTTCGGGCTCGCTCAGAAGGTGGAGTACGTATGCCAGTCGTTCGTCGGTGCTGCGTCGGACATCGAACAGCTCAAGAACGAGATCAGAGCCCGCGGCGGCACCGCGAAGGCCATGGCGAAGGTGGAACGTGCTGAGGCGTTGGAGAACATCGAGTCCATCGTTGCCGTCTCTGACGCGGTGATGCTGGGCCGCGGCGATCTGGGGCAGAACATCCCCATCGAACAGGTCCCGTTCGCCGAAGCTTTGGTCGTGCACACCTGCAATACGGCGGGTAAACCGGTCATCGTCGCTACGCAGATGCTGGAGAGCATGGTGAACAACGCAGAACCGACCCGCGCCGAGGTCACCGACATCGCGTACGCCATCATCCTGGGCGCCGACGCCGTCATGCTGTCCGAAGAATCCGCGCTTGGGAAATTCCCCGTCGAAGCGGTCGCGGTCATGGAAAAGGTCGCTGTTGAAGCCGAGAAGTACGAACGTACGTACAATGCGCTCTGAAGAACGAGCCCCGAACGTGTCGGGGCTCAAGGAATGTCGGTACGTTCGTGCAGATATTTGATTCGCCCGATCATTGCGGCAAAATCCGCAGAGTACTTCCAACGCCAACTGCTCGCCATCAACTGGCAAAGGCTCCGGATCATCGATTGTCTGCCTACCCAGGTGGCCGCCAGCGCGTCGGCGGCATGTTCGCACGCATCGCGCTCTGCGTCGTTCGCGTAGAACGGTCCGCACTCGTTCTGCGAGTGTGCAAGCTCATGAGCGAACATCGCGTTCTGCGCATCGGCGTCCAGGTCATCCAACAGAATTGGACTCACCGTGATGACGATGACATCGTCACGCACATTCGTCTTCGCGTTCACGTATCCGCGTTCCTGCCATGACGGTGGAACCCTCACGATGATGTTCGCGGTGATGCCCACCGCACGTGCCTGCAGCATGACTTGAGCGATCAGACCGTAATCGACCGGGTACGGGTCAGCCGCCTGCACGAAGAGCGACAAGACCACTGCGGTGAACATATTCACCTCTTTATGAAGAACATCTTGTTATACCTGATGTCCGCTCCAGCACAATTGACTGAAGTGTGTCTGTGTTGTATAACGAATATCGGGGGTGCGCATGTCGGACTTCGACTCGAAGATCCTGAAGGTCGACGTCGAGACGCTTACGCGGCGGATGGAAGAGAAGGGGTACTACACGCTCGAGGATCTCGGCGAAAGTGACTCGCTTGTCGTCCACGCCGGAGGCCAGGACATCGAGCTCTCCGTGGTCAAGCCGGGCTCTGACGAAGTCATGGTGGTCAGCGGCGGCCCGTGGGGAATCGTCGAACACCTCACCAGCGACTGGGGCACGACGCTCCACCCGTGGGGACTTTCCGTGTGGCCCCACCGCATCTCCGTCGGAAATCGCCTCGTGCTCGGGGTGTGGTACACCCCGCCCGTCGAGCGAGTCACGCTGCGTCGCAAAGAATCGTAGTTCCCGGGCCCGCACCTTGCGGGTCCTTCTTTTCCATGGTATATAATCGTTTTCGTTCCTTTCAAGGTAGGTGAACCGATGCCGACGAGCGTCAGCGAACGACTCGCCCAGGAAGACACTATCCTGCGCGAGATCCGCTCGACCCTCAGCACGTACCGTACGATGGGTCTTGCCACGCCCCGCCGCAAAGGCGCGGTGTACGCGAGCTCCCCCATCACGTCCGGGATCCGGCTCTACGCTTGGTCCCAGCGATCAGGCGGGTCCCCTGAGGATCTCCGCCGCGCTCATCCTGACGAATTCCGCATCCACGTGATGCAGCCCAACCTGGACGACGGCACGGCGTTCGGCGAGCACGTGCGCAAGCTCGGCTGGCCGCTTGTCATCGTGCCCGGTGAGTTCTTCGCCAAGGGTTGGACGCAAGAGCACTTCATGTCGCTCTGGCGTCAGGTCATCGTGCGCTATGCGCGCTCGGTCGCCTTCAATCGCAACTGGCAGTGGTCGACCGGATGCGCGGAAGAGTTCCTCATCGCGATCCAGTCCAACAAGCGCATCATGGGCTGGAATGGCCGACCACTCGCCGCCTGCGATGGCGCGAACCTCATCCGATGGGCCGTAAACAACATCGACCGCCAGGGGCTCGACCCCAAGCCGCTCTACGACCTGTGGCGGCAGATCGACCTCACCCTAGAGGCGATGAAGGCCCAGCGCACGAAGCGAGTGACAGCCTGATACGCGGGAGCCCCGGACAATGTCCGGGGCTCGTTTTATTTCCCTTCCG
>DATKOD010000003.1:0-66460 GCA_035524755.1 Minisyncoccota bacterium | reverse complement strand
CCTCCAAGCCGGGAATGCCGCGGCTGCGTCGGGCTCCGCCGGCGGTGCAGTCGTTATCAATTCACGGAGTGGCTCTGCCACCGGCACCGGCGGTGTCGGTGGCGCAATGACGATCAATATCGGCAATGGCGGCAGCAACGTCAACAAAGCCCGTGCGGGCGGCTTACTGACCATTAACCTCGGCAGTGCCGGTACGCTCTCATCGACGTCTGCCGTCGCCATCACCGCTGCCAATGCCGGGGGCTTCGTCATCCAGGGCGGCACCGGCGGCGTGGCGAACGGCGTCGGTGCCGCCTCGAACACCGGTGGTGTCGGCTCCGCTTACAACTGGGTGGCCGGTACCGGCGGCTCGGCAGCGAACGCCACGGGCGTGAATACCGGTGGCGCAGGCGGTGATTTCGTGATTTCTGCAGGCACCGGCGGCGTCGGAACCGGAATCGGTGCAAACGGCATCGGGGGGAACGGGGGACTCTTGACACTCCAAGGTGGCGCCTCGGCTGCCGCATCTGGTTCCGCCGGCGGTGCAGTTGCTATAACCGCGCGGAACGGCTCCAGCACCGGCACCGGCGGCATCGGCGGCCAGGTCTCCATCACTGCTGGAACTGCGAATAGCGGTACGAACCTGCTCAATCGCGCTGGCGGCAACATCGTGCTCACCGCCGGTAACTCCATCGCATCGGCATCAGGCGGTGCATTGACCGTGACCACCGGTCTGGGCGGCACCGGTTCCAACGGCCCTGGGACGACCAAGACCGGCGGCATCGGCGGCGTCATCACGTTCACGATGGGTAATGGCGGAATTCCAGGTGCCAATGCGACCGCAGTCGCGAACGGCGGTAAAGGTGGTGACTTCACGATCAGTGGCGGCACGGGCGGCAATGCCGCCATTGCGGGTACGGGGAATAACACGAGCGGCAACGGAAGTTTGTTCGCCTGGACAGCGGGCACCGGCGGCGCGTCTGCTGCCGCCACGTCCGGCACGAACACGGGAGGCAACGGCGGCGCCATCACGATCCGCGCAGGTGCGGGTGGCGGTGCATCTCTGGGCGGAACCAATATCGGCGGCGCAGGCGGCGCATTCACGGTCGCTGCAGGCAATGCCGGTATCGGCACGGGAATCGGTAATTTCGATAATGGCGACGGTGGCCTGCTCACGCTGACGGGCGGCAGCTCAGCGGCTGCTTCGGCATCGGACGGCGGCGGCGTCAGCATCCTGGGCACGAACGGTTCCGGCACCGGCACCGGCGGTGTCGGTGGCACGCTCACATTGACTGCGGGCAATGGCGGCACGAGTTCAAAGATTGGCCGCGTGGGCGGCTCCCTTCTACTGACGACAGGCAACGGTGGCAATGTCGCGTCAAATTCGGCGACCGTGACCGCCGGGAACGGTGGAGCGATGACCATCACGCTCGGTACGGGCGGTACGACCACAGTTGCGGGGACTACCGCGATCAGCGGCAATGGCGGCACGTTCACACTCAATGCCGGTCCCGGTGGTCTGGCGAACGAAAGCGGTATATCGGCCATCCAGGGTGGTACCGGCGGTGCGGTCAACATCACGGCAGGCACCGGTGGCTCTACCTCGGGCAACAGCACGACCGTCACCGGCGGCGCGGGCGGGGCATTCACGCTGACGGCCGGCACGGGCGGCGGTTCATCCTTGGGTACCAACAAGTTCGGCGGCGCGGGCGGGGCATTCACGATCCAAGGCGGTACGGGCGGCGCCGGTTCGAGTGGAGTGGGTTCCGGCGGGAGCATCATCATCAATGGAGGCGTTTCCGGCGGTTCATCGGCAGGCGGCGGCAACATCATATTCAAAACCGCACCGACGACCTCGCTCACCGAAGTCATGCGTATCGCTTCTTCCGGTTATGTCGGCATCGGAACGGCGAACGTGGATGCAAAACTCGAAATCGCCGCGAACACTCTGACCACGACCAGTATCGCCAGCATCTCCGCCACCTCGTTGGCCGGCGGCAGTATTTTCAGCATAACCGTTCCCGCGTCCTCATCCGCCAATAACGCTCATGGCATCATGCTCGTCACGAACACCAGCGGTGTCGTGGTCGCCTCCTGGTCCATGGGCGGCACCTTGTCATTACGCGGCAACATCCTTTCTCATGGTGCCCTCTCTACGTGCACCGGGGTCAATACGCCGTCATCCGGTTGTATCGACTATGCTGAGTCATACCCGACATCGGACGGCTCTCTTTCTGCCGGCGATGTCGTCATGCCTGATCCTGCCGAGACTTCGTTCGTCGTCCGTGCAATGACGTCCGGGACACCTCTGGGCGTCGTGTCCACCAATCCCGCCGTGCTCATCACCGGCTCCGAAGTCCGGACCGGAGCGGCAGTCCAGCATATCCTGGGTACCGTTCCCATCGCCATGGCCGGCCGTGTCCCCGTGAAGTTTTCCGATGAGAACGGCTCGGTTTCTCCCGGTGACCACCTCACGGTCTCTGCGACCAAGCCCGGCTATGCGATGAAACAGACCGGACCCGGCATGTCGATCGGCATCTCGCTGGAACGATCGACGTCGGCCACCGTTCTCACCTTCGTGAACACGTCGTACTGGGCGCCGGTCCAGGAGCAGTACCTCGACCTGACATCCATTCAATCACAGCTTGCCGCGGCGCACGACCAGCCGGCTCCCGATTCGTTCTGGGGGACCATGATGAACGGCATCAAACAGCTCTTCGCGTCGCTCTGGAACATCACGATCGACAACGGACTCATCCAAACCGTGCGTGGCGTGTTCGGCTCCGTGCAGACCGATCAGCTCTGCGTGAAAGACGTGTGCATTGACCGTGACCAGCTCAATGATCTGTTGCAACGGTCGCGCGTCGATACTGCTACGCCTCTGCCGACTCCTTCATCGACACCAACGCCAAGCCCCACTCCGACTGATTCGCCGATTGTGACCGAAAGTCCGGCGCCGGCGCCCACCGACACCGAGACGCCGATGCCGACACCGACGTCGACGGATACCCCGGCTGTTTCACCGAGCGACACCCCGACCCCTGACGCATCTGTTCTCCCGACGCCGTAAGTGATAGTTTTCGCGAATGGATTGGTCATGCGTCGGACATGAACGGCAGAAAGAGCTCATCGAACGGCTCATCGCGACGGGCCGGTTGGCGCATGCATATCTGTTGACCGGACCCGGGGGCGTGGGCAAACGGATGTTCGCCGATGATGTCGTCCGTGCCCTCATCGCGACCGGGTATGAACCGGACGCGATGGTCCTGACACCGGACCGCGACAAGGACGGCGTCGTGCACGACATTCCCATCGAGGCTGTCCGTGACATGAAGCACTGGGTCGTCTTCCGTCCTGCCGGAACGTACAAGACGGTCGTCATCGACGATGCGGACCGTTTGGGCGCTGAGGCCGCGAATACGCTTCTGAAGGTACTGGAAGAACCGCCGACATACGCGAAATTCCTGCTCATCACCGATCGCCCCGGTGCGGTCATGCCGACCATCAGCTCCCGGTGTGAGCGGATGGACTTCATGCCGTTGGAGGCGGACCGTATGAAACCGATCCTTGCCCGTCTGAAGCTCGATGCGGATGACCGCGAACTGTTGGCGGTCGTGGCCGCCGGCCGTCCGGGATACGCCGTCAATCTCGTTGAAGCGGGTAAGCTTCCGAAGGTCGCCCGGCACATCGCGTCGCTGGAAGCGACACTGAAGGGCGGTGTCACCGAGCGTCTCCTGTATGCCAAGAAGGTCGCTGACGACGAGGACGCGCCGGACATCGCCCAATGGTGGTTGACATGGGTCCATGCACACCTGGCACAGCGTCCCGCATTGGCGCCGGTGGCGCGCGGACTGGCACAACTCATCAGTATCCTCCGTGAGCCGCAGTTCAACCGTCGTCTGGCACTGGAAGCCTTCCTGCTGGATATATGATAAACTGATGCCGATGTACCAGGAACTCATCAAGGAACGGCGCAAGGAATTCGATGCGACGCTGGAGTGGGCGAAAAGCGAGGCCGCGGGGATCCGAACCGGCCGCGCCAGCCCGGACATGGTCATCGACCTGGTCGTCGATTATCTCGGCACATCGTTGAAGATCAAGGAGGTCGCCGCCGTGTCCACGCCGACCCCGCGCGAAATCCTCATCCAACCGTGGGACAAGCAGGCGCTCGCCGCCATCGAGAAAGCCATCCGTGATTCATCGCTGGGACTGGCACCGGTCGTCGATGGTACGTCCGTACGCCTGACGGTACCATCATTGACCGAGGAACGCCGCAGGGAGTTCACCAAGCTGCTGGGAACCAAGATCGAAGAGGCGCGTATCCGCATGCGGCATTCGCGTGAGGAGATCCTCAAGAAGGTGCAGCATGCCGTCAAGGAAGGGGAAGCACGGGAAGACGAAGTCCGTCAGGCAAAGGACGCGCTCCAGAAGGTCATGGATGAGTACAACGGCAAGCTCGACGAGCTCCAGAAGCGCAAGGAAGCCGAGTTGATGAGCGCCTAGCGCATGCTGACCGTCATCATTTTCATCGTCGTCATCTCGATCCTCGTACTCGTGCATGAGGCGGGGCACTTTTTCGCCGCAAAGCGGGCAGGGATGAAAGTGGAGGAATTCGGTCTCGGATTTCCGCCGCGGTTGACCGGATGGAAGCGCGGCGGCACGCTCTATTCCATCAACCTCATCCCGTTCGGCGGCTTCGTGCGTATCTTCGGTGAGAACGGCGAACACCGCACCGCTCCGGGAAGTTTCGGCGCCGGATCGTTCTTCGCCAAGGTCGCGGTGGTCGTGTCGGGGGTCCTCATGAACTTCCTGTTCGCGGTACTGTTGTTGATGCTGGGGAATTTCCTCGGGTTGCGTGTCGGTATCTTCGATGCGGCAACCGAGGCCCGTGCGGCGCAGAAGGAAGTGCAGATCCTGGAAGTCGCACCGGACAGCCCGGCTTCCGTTGCGGGTCTTCAGCCCCTGGACGTCATCACCGGGTTCCGTGACGGCGCCACGTTCGTCGGTACGGACAGTCCCGAAGACGTGCAGCATTATGCGTATGACCACGCCGGGAGCGAAACGACCATCGATATCGTGCGCGGAGGAAGTCCGGAGGAACTGCCGCTTCACCTGCGGCAACCGCAGGGACCGACGGAGGGGCCCATCGGGATTTCGTTGGCACTGACCGGCATCGTGCGTTACTCATGGTACGAATCGATCTGGCGCGGTATCATCGCCGCCGCCATCTTGTTCTGGGGCATCCTTGTCGGCTACTGGACCATCCTGAAGTCGCTCATCGTCAGCGGTCATACGGGTGCGGATGTATCAGGCCCTGTCGGCATCGCGACGCTGACCGGGCAAGCTGCGCGCATCGGGTTCAATTATCTGATGCAGTTCGTGGCGATGATCAGTGTCAATCTCGCGGTGCTCAATATACTCCCGTTCCCGGCACTGGACGGCGGACGGCTGGTCCTCGTCGCCGCGGAGAAACTTCGCGGCCGGGCGCTGTCCGGGCGCATCGAAGAAGCGATCAATGCCATCGGGTTCGTCATTCTCATCCTGCTCATGGTTGCAGTAACCATCAAAGATATCGTAAAGTTCTTCTGATATGCGATTCACACGCCTGTTCACGAAGACAAGGAAAGAGGCGCCCGCCGACGAGCCTTCACGGAATGCCGAACTTCTGATACGCGGCGGGTTCGTATTCAAGGAGATGGCGGGCGTGTATTCGTTTTTGCCGCTCGGATTGCGTGTCCTGAATAAGATTGAAGCCATCATCCGAGACGAGATGAACCGGGTCGGCGGCATGGAAATGCGCACATCCGTCCTGCAGAGCAAAGACGTGTGGGAGAAGTCCGGCCGTTGGGACGATAAAGTCGTTGATACGTGGTTCAAGACCAAGCTCAAGACCGGCGGGGAGATCGGTCTGTCGTTCACGAACGAAGAGGCATATTCGAACATCCTGAAGCAGTACGTCAGCTCGTACAAAGATCTGCCGATCTATCCGTACGACTTCAAGAACATCTTCCGCAACGAAGCGCGGAGCAAATCAGGCATGCTCCGGGGACGGGAATTCTACTGGAAGGCGCTCTACTCCTTCTCGCGGACGGAAGAAGAACACGCCGTGTTCTATGAGGCGATGAAGACCGCGTACCGGAACGTCTTCGACCGGGTCGGTATCGGGCATCTGACATTCATGACGTTCGCCTCGGGGGGAAGTTTTTCCAAGTTCTCGCACGAATTCCAGACGATCACGCCGTCGGGCGAAGACACCATCTACGTGGATGAGAAGGCGGGCATCGGGATCAATAAGGAGGTCTACCGCGATGAGGTCATCGCGGATCTGAAGCTCAGCAAGGAGGCTCTCGTGGAGAAAAAGGCGATCGAGGTCGGGAACATCTTCTCGCTCGGCACGAAATTCTCACAGCCCTTCGATCTTCAGTACCAGAGCGACGGTGACGAGATGAAGCCGGTCGTTATGGGCAGTTATGGCATCGGGTTGAGCAGGCTGATGGGAGCGGTGGTGGAGGTCTTGTCCGACGACAAGGGGATGGTCTGGCCGGAGACGATCGCACCGTTCAAATGTCATCTGGTCGCCCTGGAAGGGGCATCAGAAGAGGCGGACAGACTCTACGATGCATTGACGGCAGCCGGCATCGAAGTGCTGTACGATGACCGTTCCGATAAGTCAGCGGGAGAGAAGTTCGCGGACGCCGATCTCATCGGTTGCCCTGTCCGTTTGGTGGTGAGTACGAAGTCGCTCGCCGCCGGCGGTGTGGAGCTCAAGGGTCGCACTGAAGACAAACCTCGCATCGTCCAAGAGGCGGCAATCGTGGAAGAGCTGTCATAGCTTTTGATTCTCGCAGGGTGTTCTGCTAGGGTTGGGTGTCATGCTCAACCGCATCTTCGGTTTCTGGTCAAAAGACATCGGCATCGACCTGGGTACCGCCAATACCCTGGTATATGTCCGCGGACGCGGCATCGTCATCAATGAACCATCCATCGTCGCGGTCAACAAAAAGACCGGACGCATCCTCGCCATCGGTTCCGACGCGCGCCGGATGATCGGGCGCACGCCCGGATACATCGACGTCACGCGGCCGTTGTCCAACGGCGTCGTCTCCGATTTCGAAGTGACCGAGCAGATGCTCAAATATTTCATCGATTCGGTCCATGCCGGGACGTTTTCCATCATGCCGCGGCCCCGCGTCGTCATCGGCATACCTTCGGGCGTCACCGAAGTCGAACGACGTGCGGTGCAGGACGCGACGTACAATGCCGGTGCGCGCGAGGTATATCTGATCGAGGAGCCGATGGCGGCCGCCGTCGGTGCACGACTGCCCATCCAGGATGCCGTTCCGAACGTCATCGTGGACATCGGCGGCGGAACCACGGAGGTCGCGGTCATTTCGATGGGAGGCGTCATCGCATCGCGGTCGCTGCGCATCGCCGGCGACAAACTGACCGAGGACATCGTCCGCTACCTGCGGGACGAGAAGAACCTGCTCATCGGGGAAGCGACGGGAGAACACGTCAAGATCTCGCTCGGTTCGGCATGGCCGTTGGACGAGGAGATCGAACTTCCGGTCCGGGGACGTGATATCGTCTCCGGATTGCCCCGTGAACTGACCGTGTCGTCCGAAGAGATCCGGTCGGCGATGAGCCGCTCCGTCCGTAGCATCGTCCGTGCGGTGAAAGCGACCATCGAAGAGACGCCGCCGGAACTGACCGCCGACCTGATCAACCGGCCGCTCGCGCTGGCCGGCGGAGGGGCACTCATCCGCGGCATGGCGACGCTCATCGCCAAGGAGACGCGGTTGCTCGTGCAGGCGGTCGACGATCCGCTGACCGCGGTCGTGCGTGGATGCGGCTTGGTGCTGGAAGACCTCGAACGCCTGAAGCCTATCCTGCATGCCCGTACGGACGATGAATACCGCTGATACCTATGCGCAGATCCAGGCGCCTCATCGCGGTCGTTGTCATTCTGGCGATCATCGTCGCGGGGAACGCTCTGTTGTTCTCCGGAAGGCTCACCGGGTGGATCGGTGACGGCGGCCGCATCTTTGCGCCGGTGAGCGGTATCGCCGCCAAAGCCCACGCCTTCATCGGTATTTTCGCGACACGGATCGATCTCGCACGCGAGAATCTCTCGTTGCAGGTCCGTGTCACGGAGCTGGAGCACCAGCAGGCCGATACCGAAGCGCTCACCCGGGAACTCGCATTGGCACGCGCAGCCGCCGGTCTGACCGAACGTGGGGCAGGGCAGATGATCGAGGCGGGTATCATCGCCTGGCCGCAGGACGGAGGCGTACGGGAGCTCACCATCGACCGTGGGACCGCGGATGGGGTCGCGGACGGTGATGTGGCGACATCCGTCGATGGCGCACTGGTCGGTGTCGTGCGTGATGTCACACCGCGCCGTGCAACGGTCACCGGGGTGGGCGATCCGTCGCTTCAAATCGCTGCAGGTGTCATGGGTTCGTCCGTGACGGGGCTGGTCCGGTTCGACGGACAAGAGGGGTTGATCCTGGATCTCGTCCGCAAGGGCGAGGCGTTGCAGGAAGGGCAGACGGCCGTTACGAGCGGCAGTGATGGTATGCCGGCCGGCCTCGTGATCGGGACGATCCGGTCGGTCGAACTGCCGGCGGCTTCCTTGTTCGCTCTCGTACGGCTGTCGGCCGCAGTTGATGTGCAATCCATCGGGAGCGTCATCGTCCTGCGACCATGAACCGGTTCCTCGTCGCGCTCATCGGCATCCTCTCGCTCGTCGTCCCGTTGTTGCCGGCATTCTGTGTTCCTGCGATCGCATGCGCGCTCTTCATCGAGCGTCCGCGTGACACGGCGACCGGCATCGGTATCACCGTCACGCTGGTCGTTCTGGAACTGGTAACCGGCCGGATGTTCGGTGTCCTGTCATTCTCGTTCGCGCTCGTTGCAGGACTGATGCTGTTCGCTGACCGGTTCGTCAGTATCTCGCAGGGGCTCGTCCGGTCGGCGATTGCAGCCTCTGTGATGTCGTTTATGATGATCGGCATATCCGTTGCGCTCATGTCGGGGCTGTATGGGCGCGGGATGTTCCTGACACGATTGTCGCTCGCGCTGCCCGCCGTTTCGTGGTGGCTCGTACCGTCGGTGTGCGCAGCGACATTGGCCGTATGCATGCATTCATGGCGTGGAACAGAAAACCTACCTACGGTGTAGACCCTGAACGGGGAGATGAATGGGTCGCGCCGGAAGAGACGCTGGTCGATGCTGCCAGCCATTTCGCCGACCTTGAGTTACCGGTGGATGACTCCATCTGGCGGTTCGGGACCATCCTCCTGTCGCTTGGC
Organism: Minisyncoccota bacterium; assembly: GCA_035524755.1. Classification (GTDB taxonomy): domain Bacteria; phylum Patescibacteriota; class Minisyncoccia; order 2-02-FULL-40-12; family GWA2-44-9; genus JAGOPO01. The sequence goes on along the minus strand of DATKOD010000003.1, from coordinate 57,167 downwards.
AGTCTGATTCTTGTCGGTGCCGCCGTCTGGCTGGCGGTCCTGCAACACGATACGTTCGCGGGCATCGCTTGGCGGAACCGTACGGTGGACATATCAGTCCCGCCGCCGCGCGGCATCATCATGGACCGGAACGGGACCCCGCTCGTAACGAACGTGCCAAGCTTCGACCTGCTCGTGGTCGGTCGGCAGCTCCGCCGCGCCCCTGACGGTACTTTGCCGGATATCGTGCCGCTTGCTCATGCGCTGGGCCGTGATCCGGAGGAGCTCACGCTCCAGATCAATGATCAGCTTCGTTCCAGTGCGGTGTTCTTCGTTGCGACCGACCTTCCCCGCGACGAGGTGCTGGCACTGACCAACAATCTGCCTCCGGGATTTTCCATCATCACGTCGACGAAGCGTGACTATACGGACAGTGAGCAATTCTCGCAGATCCTCGGGTACGTCGGCAAGGTGAACAAGAACGACATGGCTGCCGATCAGTATTACGTACCATCCGATACCATCGGACGTCTGGGTGTCGAAGCATCATATGAAACCGTTCTCCGCGGGACCCATGGCCAGGTCTCATTCATGTCGGGGGACACACCCGATCAGCAACCGGCGACGGCGGGGCAGAATCTCGTGCTGACCGTCGATGCTGACATCCAGAAGCAGCTGTTCGCATCACTGTCGTCAATCCTCCATGAGACAGGTCTGACGCAGGGGGCTGCGATCGTACAGGATGTGCGCTCGGGCGCCGTGCTGGGGATGGTGAGCTTCCCGACATACGACGATAACGCGTTCTCGGGGACGTTGTCACAGACACAGGTTGACGCATTGTTCAATGACAGGTCGCGTCCGCTCTTTGACCGTGCCATCTCCGGATTGTACAACCCCGGGTCGACGATCAAGCCCTACATCGGCATGACCGCACTGCAAGACGGACTGATAACCCCGCACCAAACGGTCGTCAATGATTGCATCAGTCTCTCGGTTCCCAACCCGCAGGATCCCGCGCACCCGTACGTGTACGATAATTGGCGCGCCGACACGGGACCGTTCGACCTGTTCCGTGCCATCGCGAACTCGTGCAACGTCTATTTCATGACGGTCGGCGGGGGACACGGATCATTCACGGGATTGGGAGTCGACCGGATCGCGGCGGCGCTCAAAGCCGGGTTCGCAGACCAACGCCTGGGTATCGATCTGCCCGGCGAAGAACCGGGCTTCGTGCCGACGCCGGACTGGAAGTGGCAGACCAAGCAAGAGGCATGGTACCAGGGCGACACGTATAATATCTCCATCGGTCAGGGAGACCTTTCCGTGACGCCGTTATGGATCAACACGTACGTATCGGCCATCGCGAACGGCGGCACCATTTGGAAGCCGCACGTTGCCGCGCGGACGGTCGATGATGCCCGGCAGCCGATCACCGTCTACCCCGCCATATCACTGGGAACCCTGCCGTTCTCTGCCTCGGTCATCAGCACGATGCAGGATGCGATGCGGGGGACCGTCACCAGCGGCACCGCGTCACTGTTCAAGGATGTCCCGGTCCCGGTCTCCGCAAAGACGGGTACCGCCGAAGTCATCAAGGGTGCCCGCATCAACTCTCTGGTCACCGCCTTCGCGCCGTCAGACAACCCGCAGATCGCCATTACCGTGCTCATTGAGGGGTCCGCCTCCAACCAGGGCTATGCGCTCCGAGCGACCAATACCTTCTTGCAGTGGTATTTCACCCGTGCTACACTACCCGCCAATAGTCATATATGACGAGCCAATACCTCAGCAAAGAAGGACTGGAAAAGCTTCGGGAGGAGTACGAACTTCGCACGAACACCACGCGCGGGGATATCGCCGCGCGCATCAAAGAAGCCAAGGACCAGGGTGACCTGTCGGAAAACCAGGAGTACATGGATGCCAAGGAAGCGCAGTCGATGAACGAGGGTCGCATCGAAGAGCTCAAGTCGATGCTCGACAATGCGATCGTCATCGAGAGTTCCAGCGCCCGGGGCGGCACCGTGACCGTCGGTTCGGTCATCCGGGTCGCCGCGAACGGCGACAGCCGCGATTTCGTCATCGTCGGCGCCGCTGAGGCTGACCCGTCCAACGGCCGCATCTCCAACGAATCTCCGCTCGGTGCTGCCTTTTTGGGACGCAAAAAGGGCGACAAGGTCTCCGTCGCGACGCCCAAAGGCCCGGTGGATTATAAGATACTGGAAGTCAAGTAGAAAAGCGGTATACTGAGCGGGATATGCCGCTGGATGATTTTCGCAATGTCCGCATCGAGAAGCTCAAACGGCTCCGCGATGCCGGGATCGACCCGTATCCGACGACCAGTCGGCGGACGCACCGCGTCACCGAGGCGTTGGAGCAGTTCGATGCGCTCGCACAATCCCACGCGCCGGTGGTCATCGCCGGCCGCGTCATGGCGATGCGTACGCACGGCGGCATCACGTTTTTGGACATCGACGACGGTTCCGGCGTCATCCAGGCGCTCCTAAAGGAAGACGCGCTGAAGAACGACCAGTACCGGTTGTTCGTCGATGCCGCTGACATCGGTGATTTCATCGAACTCGACGGCGCCCTGTTCACGACCAAGCGCGGCGAAAAGACCGTCGAGGTCACCGGGTGGCGCATGCTTGCCAAGGCCATCCGGCCGCTGCCGGAGAAATGGCACGGACTGGTGGATGTCGAGGAACGTTACCGATCCCGGCCACTGGACCTGTTATTCAATGCCGAGGTGAAAAAGGCGTTCGTGACGCGATTCAGGATCCTGGACCTTGCCCGTCGGTTCTTCAGTGAGCACGGATATCTGGAGGTGGAAACACCGATTTTGCAGCTGATCCCCGGCGGTGCCACGGCACACCCGTTCGCGACGCATCTGAACACGTTGGACCTGGAACTCTTTTTGCGCGTCGCCCCGGAACTGTACCTGAAGCGTCTCTTGGTCGGCGGCATGGAGCGGGTTTTTGAGCTTGGGAAGAATTTCCGCAACGAGGGCATGGACCGGGAGCACAACCCGGAGTTCACGATGCTCGAGGCATACGCGGCCTACCAGGACCATGAGTGGCTCATGGCGTTCACTGAAGACTTTCTCATCTGGATGGCGACCGAGGTGTTCGGGAAGCCGTCGTTCACCTACCAGGGTACGAACATCACACTGTCGAAACCGTTCAAGCGGATGACCTTCGGAGAATTAGTAGAGAAGTCATCGGGATTGGACTACGATGCTGCGAGCGTCAAGGAGTTCGCCGCCAAAGCCAAGGAGCTGAACATCGTCGTCGACAAGGCGATGACGAAAGCGAACCTCGCTGACGAGATATACAAGAAGACGCTCCGTGCGAAGATGATGGAACCGGTGTTCGTCGTCGGACATCCACTGGAGCTTTCGCCGCTGTCCAAACGCGTGTCGCCCGGTTCGCAGACCGTCGCGCGGTTCCAGCTCATCATAGGCGGTTTCGAACTGATCAACGCGTTCGCCGAGCTCAATGACCCGCTGGATCAGGCTGAACGGTTCAATGAGCAATCCAAACAACGGGAGAAGGGCGACGAGGAAGCGCATCGCGTCGATGCCGACTACATCGAAACGATGGAGTACGGCATGCCGCCCGCGGCCGGCCTCGGCATCGGCATGGACCGTCTCTGCGCGCTGTTCACCGACTCACATTCGCTGCGCGACATCCTGCTGTTCCCGCTCATGAAACCGCGCACCTGACATGCTCGACATCAATCTCATCAGGACCGAACCCGATCGGGTGAAGAAGGCAATGAAGGCCCGCGGCCTCTCGGTGGACGGCGACATCGATTTCATCCTTGCGTGCGACCAAGAGTACCGCACCGCGCTCACTCAGCTCGAACAGGCGCGCGCAGAGCAGAACGCCGCCGGGAAGATCGAGGGAAAGCCCGATGCCGCGTTGCTCGCGTCACTGAAGGAGCTCAAGGAGAGGGTGGCCGAGCTGGAGAAGTCCGAGGAGACGCTTCGCGAGCGCTTGTTCGAAGGCGTCATCAAGACTCTGCCCAACATCCCGCTGGACGATGTGCCGGTGGGTGCCGATGCGACCGCGAACGTCGTCGACCACGAGTGGGGGACCAAGCCCGAGTTCCCGTTCACTCCGAAGCACTACATGGATATCGCGACGGCGCTGGGCATCATCGACACCGAATCCGCCGCGACCGTATCGGGGACCCGGTTCGGTTATCTGAAGGGCGGTGCCGCACTCCTTGAATTCGCGCTAGTGCAGTACGCGGTCAGCAAGGTGACGGACGAATCGTTCATCGACGGGCTCATCCATCAGCATGGGCTCCCATTGACGGCCAAGACGTTCATGCCGGTCATCCCGCCGGTGCTCATCCGGCCCGAGATGATGCGTGCGATGGGATTCGCCGAGCGCGCGGGCATCGAACCCGGCAACGACGAGATGTACTACCTGCCCAAGGATGACTTGTACCTGGTGGGCACGTCGGAACAATCCATCGGGCCGATGCATTACGACCACATCTACGATGCGGCGGACCTGCCATTGCGCTACATCTCGTTCTCCACCTGTTTCCGTCGCGAGTCCGGCGCCGCCGGCAAAGACACGCGCGGCATCCTGCGGGTGCATCAGTTCGATAAACTCGAAATGTTCACGGTCTGCGAGCCGGGCGCGTCGCGCGACGAGCATCGTCTCATCCTCGCCGTCGAGGAAGCGCTGATGCAGGGATTGGGGCTGCACTACCGGGTCGTGCGCCTGTCGACCGGTGACATGGGCCAGGCGTCCGCCTCCACGTACGACATTGAGACATGGATGCCCGGTCAGAACGAATATCGTGAGACGCATTCATCGAGCAACACCACGGACTATCAATCGCGCGCCCTCAAGACCCGGTTCCGGACGGGCGAAGGCAAGCCCGAACTGGTCCATATGCTCAACGGGACCGCGTTCAGCCAGCGGCCCATCATCGCGATACTCGAACAGTTCCAGAATGAGGACGGCAGCGTCCGCGTGCCCGAGGCGCTCCGCTCGTACTGTGGCGGGCGGGACGTCATCGAGTGAACGGAGCCTCGCGTATCCGGAGCGGGCGGTTCAATGATGTCGTCGGTCATCCGCGGCAACGTCATTCACGGTGGCGCATTCTCCTTCGATTCTTCGTGTTTGTGGTGCCTATAGGGGCGCTCGCTTGGGTGCTCATGTGGTCGTCGTTATTGAAAGTCCGTGATATTTCGGTCAATGCGGGGTCGGAGTCTGACGCGGTCCGTGTGATGTTGGCGGACCAGATTGGCCGCAACATTCTTCTGGTGCATATCGCGGCACTCACAGCGGCGGTGACGCATGCATTTCCGTCGCTTCGCGATGTGAGCGTCGTGAAGCGATATCCTCGCGGGATCACCGTCTCAGCGGTGGAGCGCACGCCGATCGGTATCTGGTGCCGTGGCGATGCGTGTCAATTATGGGATCGTGACGGTATCCGCTGGGGCGAAACCATTCCGTCGGTCGGGGCGCTTTTGGTGGAGGTGAACGATCAGCGTAGTGATGATTCGGTGAGTCCTGAGTTCATGTCCGGACTGATGGCGGCGATCGACGGCCTAGCGGCTGACGGCATGGAAGCGCGTATCGTGACGTTGCCCGACGCCGAACCGGGCGGTCTACGGGTAACGACGACCGCGAGCTTCGACGTCTATATGGACGCGCTCGGTGACGTTCCTGATCAGCTTTCAACGCTCGCGGTATTCTTGGGAGACCACGCCCATGATCCTTCGTTCAAGCCGGCATATATCGATCTCCGCACCCCCGGCAGGGTGTACTACAAGTAGGGGGTATTGACTTTTTAGAGGCAATTTGATATACTTACACCATAGGGTTCGTCCCTATGTTCATTCCAACACCGGACCTCATCACCTCCGAGGTTCGGGAAAAGCCAAGTTCATCCGCAGTTTGCAGGCATAAAATAACACTTATCGGCCGTTCGCAGCTCAGCAGATTGACCCTCTCGAGACAGTTTGCAGTGATGGTTGGCTTTTCCCGGAACTCAGAACAAAAGCGCCCCTCGCGGGGCGCTTTTGCGTGGTTACTTCGTGATATGCCAGACGAAGATGGAATGGCCGATGACGGTGACGGGCGTGTAATCCAAAAGCCATCGGTACGCGCCCTGGCCGTCGGCACGGAAGACGGATTCCTGGAAGAATGTCGCGGACACGGCGATCCAACCGTCGGAGCGGTTCCGCCGGATGAAATCCTTCGCATCTTTCCAATCCGAACCGGTCGTCCAAACATACTTAGATCCCAGATAGTAGGAGGGGTCCGACCATCCGAAATAGTCCAGCGATACTGCGCGGATACGGTTATCGTCCACGTAGATACCAAGGCGTTTGATGTCTTGCCCCCAGTCCAGGTTCGAATCCGTCACATACCGGTAGCCACCCGACGGTCCGCCGGCGATCTGGTTGAAATACGTCAGGTAGAACGGATACACACTCACGGATTCGAAGACATACCAGCCGACCAACAGCCCGATAGTGACGGTGAACAGCTTGACCATGTCCGGGTTGTGACGGCGCAGCCAGTCATTCATGACACCGATGCGCCCGGCGACCAGCATGATGGTGAACGGATAGACCGGCAATAGATGCCGGATGCCGATGTTCAGCGTGCTCTGCATGGATACCGCCCAATAGATGATGAGCCACAGAACCCACACCCATTCGTCGGCATTCCGTGCCCACCAGGTGCCGTTCTTCGGTTCGCCGGCGTGGCGGCGTCTATGGAAGGCAAACGCAGTGACGGCAAATGCCATCAAAATCCACCAGGCGATCGGCTCTTTGAGGAGATAGATGATGGGGAAGTACCAGACTCCGCCGCTGGTGACCACTCGACCCATCCAATAGATGGTGTTGCCGCCCGATTCGCGCTGAGCGACCATCGATAGTCCTAGACCCCAGTGGCCCGCGGCACGGATGATGGGTTTATCGGACGCCCAGACGACGGCTTTCTGCAGGATGCCGGTCGGATGCGCGCCGAGGATGGCGATGGTATCGGCGTGCTGTTTCGCGATCGGCTCATGGAGCGTCTGGACGATGTACAGCGGCCAGACGAAGAGAATGAACGATGCGGCGCCGATCGCGACAGCATACCCGACCATACGCGCTGCGTTCTTCCACGCGCGTGAGGAACCGATGTGACCGTCCAGTCCCCAGAGGAACGCGACAAGCAGGAAAAACGGTCCCAAAAGCGCATCGTTGAATTTACATACCAGCGCGATGCCTAATGTCAATGTGGACCAGACGAACGGCCAGGCGCCGGGACGACGGAGGAACCGCACGAAGAAATACGTCGCCAGGACCGCACCGGTCGCCGCAGCCATATCGGTGGTCACCAGGCGCGCATGTGCCAACACGGTCGGCGAGAACGCCAACAACGTGACCGCCAGGAGTGCCGTACCCTTGCTGTAACGTTCCGACATCCACCGCCACACGATCCAGCATGCGACCAGGAAGAAGATCATTTCCGGTGTGCGCGCGAACGTCTTGACGGCGTCGGCATTCAAACCGGAATGGAAAATGAGATTGCGGCCGAATTCCCACTGCCCGTTCACATCGTTCATCCACATCGTCGTCATGAACACTGATGCGGGTACGTGCAACAATGAGACCGAAAATCCGGCGATGTCCTTGACCAACGGCGGGTGTTCAGGATTGAGCCGGTAGTCCAACTGACTCACGTACGAATATCCGGCGCCGATGTGCGGGACCTCGTCGACGATGGGTGCATCATCCCGTGATGACAGGATCGCCAGTACGGTGGCGACGATGACGATACAGAGCGCAGCTGCGGCAGGCGTCAGGAATTTTCGCATGGGCTATGGATCGATGGAAAACACGGCAGCGCCACGGGGGATGCGTGTGGACGCGACCTGTTCGGGCAGGAGATAGACCACGTGATGTGCCGCCTGATCCGCGGGAGTCCACGTATCCGTCAGGTACATGACGGTCTGTGCGGGCATCGGGATGCCATTGACGAGCACTCCACCGGCATTGACGATGACGTATTTCAGTGTTGCGGGGGGCAGACTGTTGATGTGGCGTGCGATGTCCGCGTAGTTCTCGTTGAATGCACCCGGCACGTTCGGATCCTGCGCCCACGTCACGAAATAGCGGTTCGCTTCGGCGACACCGATTGCGAACAACAGCGAGATGACGGAGATGCCGACGACCAACGAACCCTCACCGACACACCAGCGGTGGCCGCGGGGGCCGGGCAGACAAATCTTGTGCGTGTCACGCATGGCATACCATTTCCGTAGCCACACGGTCAGCCAGTGCAGCCCGACGGCAGAAATGATGGCGACCACGGGAGCGTCAATGATGGAACGCAACGCATGGGGGATCCCCTCATTGGAGAAGATTTCAGGGATAAGGCCGATGAGGAACCACGACAGGAGAAGTGTCTGTACCACGCCAGGATGTCCCCGCTTACGCCACGAATCATAGAACCGCCAAAGCGTGTGCACGAGACCCGCGGCGAAGAGCGCGGCGACCGGCCAGAACAGGATAGGCGCGCCAGAGATGTTATGACGCCAGTTGGAATCACCAGCCAGGAAGAACATGCCGAGCGTCTTCACCGTATTGACGGCGACGGTCATCACGGGATTGGACGTGCTGAATACGGAAATCTGCGATGTGCGTCCGACGAAGTCAGCCGGATGACCGACGAAATATGCGGCGATCGGCAGACAGACCAGGATCCCGACACCGATCATCGCCGCCACACCGCCGGCAAGCTGATGTCGGACGAAGGCGAACTTTCCGTGCGAGAACGCCGCACTGAGGGCAAGCCAGTATGCCCCCAACACCAAGAGGATGGCCAACGGCATCACGCGGAACGCGATGTAGGTGTACATGCCCAAACCGAACGAGACACCCGCCAACACCCAATGCCATATCCGGTTGGTCTCCAGGCCCTTATAGAGTTCATAGAATCCCCATACGGCGAACATCGGTGCCAGAATGGCGCGGAACCCGATACGTGAGAAATTCACATGCCAAAAACCGGTCGCCAAGAAAAATGCGGCCATCGCGGCGAGCTCCCACGAGTCGAACATCCGCCGCGCCAGAAGATAGACGCCAAGGACCGTCAGGATGCCTGCGATGGCTGACACGAGCCGGAGCGAAAAGGCCGTATTGCCGAGAAAGTGGATTGGGATCGATGCGATATCGGCGTACAGGCCTTCTTCTCCGTTGTTGTACGGGTAGAAGACGGAGAACGTCTTCGTGTTCCACGCATTGATAGCCTCGTTGCCGACCATGGCTTCGTCCGGGTAGAGCCCGGGCGGCGTGTCGTGAAGACCGGCGAGCCGGAACCAACTTGCGATCGCAAGGATCAACAGCAAGACCAGCAATTCGTTACGCTTCATTGGCTTCATTGTAGCACGGGGTGTGCTACAATGGATGTGCATGGCTGAGAACACCACCGGTCCGATCGAGACGGAGATCGCAGACCTGGAACGCAGGCTCCAGGAGAAACGCGCGGAGCTGGGCGCTGACGCATCGACGCCGTATGAACGGGCAGAAGTGCATGAGGCGGTCGGCGAACGCATCCAACAGTCAGTGCCGAACTACCAACCGGCGCCAGCGGCATCGCAACCCGTGGCAGGCACGCCGAGCTGGCAGGACCCGGCGTTGGCCGGCCCGGTGCAGCAACTGGTGAACGTGGTGTTCACGCAGAGCCTGCAGGCCGCCATCGACCAGGCTGTCGCTTCCGGCAATCCCGCGCTCATCGATGCACTGCACGACGTGCTCGCCGATGAATTCCACTCGCAACTGCTGGAACGCCGGAAGGTTGAGCCCGCTCCCTGATGTCGCCCGTCATCACGCTTGTACTCTTGGCGTTGGTCGCGGTCATTCTGGCCGTCGCCGCGTTGATCGTCGTCAACGGTCTCCGTTCGCGTACGTCGTTGTCGCGTTCTCTGGACATGCAGCTGCTGCTGTTCCTTCTGCCGCGGTTCGCCGCCGAGGGAGGGGAGAAGGACGAACGCAAACTCATCGCGGTCATGGAGCAGTTGTATGCGTCGGTGGCAAACCTGAAGATCAAAGGGTGGAACAAGTTCCTGTTCGGCGATCCGTACCTGGTGCTGGAAATGGCGGTGCACCATATCGGCGAGCAGATCCATTTCTACGCCGCGGTGCCGTCGAAGTTCGCTGATCAGTTCGAGAAGCAGATGGTCGGCGTGTTTCCGACCGCCACCGTTCAACGGAGCCCGGATTACAACATTTTCAATCCGCAGGGCGGCTCGGCGGGCGCCTACCTGACCCAGCGTGAGGATCCCATCCTGCCGGTACTGACCTATACCGAGCTGCCCAGCGATCCGCTCGGTCCGCTGGTGAGCGCGATGGGCAGGATCGAGAAGGAGGGCGAAGGTGTCGCCATCCAGATCGCGGTCCGGCCGTCGTCGCATGCCGGGATCCGGAAACTCGCGTCCGATACCGCACGTCAGATGCAGGCGGGCAATGATTTCCATAAAGCGCTCAAACTCGCCCAGCATCCGCCGAAGAAGGATGAAAAGAGAGACTCGGACGCCGCGCTCAAAGAACCGCCGAAGGTCGCCACCGAATTCGAACAGAAACTCATCACCGCGTTGCAGTCCAAGGCATCACGCCCGCTGTTCGACTGCAACATTCGCATCCTCGCCTCATCGTCCTCACCGGAACGTGCGGATGCCATCATGAACGATGTCGCCGGCGCGTTCTCGCAATATACGACGGCTGACCGGAACGGATTCAACGTGAAGAAACTGTCCGGCAAGGCGTTGGAGCGGTTGGAATTCGAATTCGCCTTTCGCCTGTTCGATGACGCTCAGACGGTCACGCTGTCGGCGGAGGAACTTACCAGCGTGTACCACTTTCCCACCGGCATGGCGGTCATGCCGAAGGTCAAGTTCGTGAATTTCAAGACGGCCGAGCCGCCACCGGGTCTTCCCGAGCATGGCATCGCGTTCGGCATGAACGAATACCGGGGCCAGTCGACGCTGCTTCGCATCGCGCGCGAAGACCGTCGGCGTCATATGTACATCATCGGACAGACCGGAACCGGAAAAACGGTCACGATGCAGTCGATGATACCCCAGGATTTGGAGTCGGGGGACGGCATTACGGTACTGGATCCGCACGGCTCGTTCGCGGAGTGGGTGTTAGCGAACGTCCCGAAGGAACGGATCGACGACGTCATCTATTTCAACCCCGGCGATACGTCGTTCCCGCTGGGATTGAACATGCTCGAGTTCGACCCGTCCAATCCGCAGGATAAAACGCTCATCATCGACGAATTATTCGAGATCATGTCGAAGCTGTACGACCTCAAGGAGACCGGCGGACCGATGTTCGAGCGGTATTTCAAGAATGCGACATACCTGTTGCTCGATAACTACGAGCGGCGGGTACCGACGCTGGCCGACATGTCACGGGTGTTCGTCGACGAGGCATTCCGCAATGACCTATTGGCGCACGAGTCCAACACGGTCGTGAAGCAGTTCTGGGAATTGGAAGCCACGAAGATGACCGGCGACCAGTCGCTGGCGAATTTCGCCGGATATGTCACCAGCAAGATCGATACGTTCACGTCCAATGATTTTCTGCGGCCCATCGTGAACCAACAGACGAGCGTCATCGATTTCAGGGATGTCATCGAGAACCGGAAGATACTTATCTGTAACCTGTCGAAAGGGAAGATCGGTGATATGAACGCGAACCTGTTGGGCATGGTCATCACCGGCAAACTACGCCGTGCGGCATTGGCGCGCGATACGAAACGCGCTGACCTGCCCGATCACTATCTGTATATGGATGAATTCCAGAACTTCACGACGGATTCCATTTCGGTCATCCTCGCGGAAGCCCGGAAGTATCGCCTATGTCTCATCATGGCGCATCAGTTCATCAAGCAGCTTGACGACGCCATCCGCGATTCGGTCTTCGGCAACGTCGGCACCATGGTGGTGTACCGTGTCAGTCCGGAGGATGCCGAGATGCCGCTCCTGAAGACGAAGTTCGAACCGGTGTTCTCTCCGTACGATGTTTCCAACATCGATAATTTCCATGCGTATGTATCCATGCTGGTGAACAGTCAGGTTGCGCGGCCTACGAGCATGCGCGGTCTCGCGGAGATCGGACTGGCGAAAGGCGATCCGGCCGTTCGCGATGCCATCATCGAATCCAGCCATGCGAAATTCGGTCGTCCGCGGGAAGAAGTGGAATCAGAAATCCGGCAGCGCTTCGAACGTACCACCTAACGTATGTCAATGCGTATCGTATCAGGAAGAGATGTCGTCTACGGACTCATCACCGGTCTGACCACCGGGATCATCGCAGATGCCATCCTGCGGTATTTGGGGAAGTCGCTGCCGTTGGGCATCAACACCTCGGTACTCATCTGGCTCGTGCCCATCCTTTGGATCCTGGGCGTGCAGCTGGGATATATCCTCGGGGTGTGGTTCAAGCCGTTCGTGCAGTTCGGCCGGTTCGCCGCCATCGGATTCGCCAATGCCCTCGTGGACTTCGGGGTGCTGTATCTGCTCATCGCGCTGACCGGTCTGAGCACGGGCATCGCGTACGCGCTGTTCAAGACCCTTTCATTCAGTGTTGCGACCGTTCACAGCTATTTCTGGAACAAGATCTGGGCATTCCAAGATTCAGCGCGGGGCGGCTCAGGTGAGATCGGGCGGTTCCTCGTGGTCGCGCTCGCGTCAGTGTTGGTGAACGTCGCGGCAGCATCAATCACCATCGCGCTCCGCCCGGCCGGATTCACGACGGCCGCATGGGCCGGCGTCGGTGCAGTCGTCGGTTCCGCGGTCGCGCTCATCTTCTCGTTCACGGGATTCCGGGTGTTCGTTTTCCGGAAAAAGTAGTATACCGTCAGGGCTATGTTGTACCGTACGTACCGCCCCGCCACCTGGTCCGAGGTGGTCGGTCAGGAGCACGTCGTCCGCACGCTGCAGGGCGCGCTTTCCAGCGGCCGCATCGGACATGCATACCTGTTCGCGGGACCGCGGGGCACCGGGAAGACCACCGTAGCCCGCATCTTCGCGAAAGCCGCGATGGGCCTGAAGCCCGACGGGGATCCGGGCATGGACCTCGTGGAGATCGATGCGGCGTCCAACCGCGGCATCGACGACGTCAGGCAGCTCAAAGAGACGGCCGCATCATCGCCCGCGCTGATGCCCTACAAAGTCTTCATCGTGGACGAGGTGCACATGTTGTCCAAAGACGCGTTCAACGCGCTCCTGAAGCTTCTGGAGGAGCCGCCGGCCCATGCGCTGTTCATCCTCGCGACCACGGAACCGCATAAAATCATTCCGACGGTGCTGTCGCGCGTCCAGCGGTTCGATTTCCGCAAGCTGACCCAGGCGCAGATCACGACGAAGCTCGCCTACATCGTGAAGAAGGAGAAACTCGACGTCGAGCCGGACGCATTGGCGACCATGGCAGCGGCCGCAGACGGCGCGGTGCGTGACGCCGAGGTCATGCTCACCAAGCTGGTGAGCCATGCCGACGGTGCGCGTATCACGACGGCTACGGTACAGTCAGTTCTCGGGCTGGTGCCGCAGGGTTGGTACGACCGCCTGGTCCGTCTGGTGGCCGCGCATGATCGCGTCACGGCACTACGTGAACTTGCCGATGTCGCACAGAATGGCGCCGACATGGACCATGTCGCCCGTGGCCTAGTGGAGTTCCTGCGGCAGGTGATGCTCACGAAGATAGACCCGGGCATCCTGGCGTCGGCCGGGCTCGCCGACGTGCGCGAAGCGGCGGTCAAGGCGCTGGCCGCCGGGTTAGACGGTGCGTGGCTGGTGCGTGCTATCACGGCATTCACCAACGCGCGCGGTCAGCTCCGTTCAAGCACGATTCCGACATTGCCGCTGGAGTTGGCCATCATAGAACTGGTATAGTGGGGCATCTTGGGGGGTCGTCTAATGGTAGGACATCGGCCTTTGGAGCCGCGAATATTGGTTCGAATCCAATCCCCCCAGCAAGACAATATGAAGAAGATACTCTGGGTAGTACTGGTGAGCGGACTATTGATCGCTATCCCCGCCACTCTCAAGGCGGATGAGGGCGTTGTCATCACGCTTGGACAGATAACCAATATCGTCAGTCAGAAGGTCCAAGATGTCGAAGGAACGGACGTGCAGGAAACCGTTCAACAGCTCGCTGTCAAAATCCTGGAAGGGTCGTTCAAGGACCAGATAGTGCAGGTGGAAAATGACATAACGCCTCTGAAGGTCGGCGACCGGGTGAATCTCGCGCTCTCGAAAGACGAGCAAGGCAATCCGGTCATCAACGGCATCGGCTTCGCGGGTGCATACCGGTTGCCGACGCTTGGCTGGCTGGCGGCACTCTTCGTCCTGCTCGTGCTCGTCTTCGGTGGCTGGCAGGGCATCCGCGGACTCACCAGCCTGGTCGGTGGTCTGGCCCTCATCCTGTTCGTGTTGCTGCCCGGACTGTTGCATGGACAGTCTCCCATCGGGCTGAGCATCGGTGTTTCCGCGCTCATCATCATCGTCGGCTCGTATATCACGCACGGCTTCAACCGAACGACCACCGCTGCGGTCATCGGGATGATCGCGACCGTCGTCGTGGTCGGATTTCTTGCGCTGTACGTCGTGCACGCCGCCCATCTTTCGGGCAATGCGAGCGAGGATTCCCTCTATCTGACCTCCGACACCAGCGGACAGATCGATCTGGTTGGTCTGCTGTTGGGAGGCATGCTCATCGGTCTTCTTGGCGTGTTGTACGACATCGCCATCGGCCAGGCCATTGCAGTGGAAGAGCTCCGTCGCGCGTCTCACGACATGCATCCGCGGCGGCTGTTCCAGCGGGCGCTCCGGATCGGACGGGAACACATCGGCGCCCTGGTGAACACGCTCGCCATCGCATATGTCGGTGTCTCGCTGCCGCTGCTCCTCGTCTTCTATACCGAGCACGCCGACATCTGGCAGTCGATGAATCAGGAGGTGTTCGCAACGGAAATCGTGCGGATATTGATCGGAAGCATCGGTCTGGTCATCGCCGTTCCCATCACGACCGCAATCGCCGTTGCGATGCTGAAAGACCGGATTTTTCAGAGTTCAGCAATCGAAACGGTACATCAGCACGCGAATACAGGCAAAACCTGATCCGGTGAAAAGGTACGTGAAATCAGAGGTGCCGCAAAAGCACGACAAGTGCCGCGCACACGAGCGCGAACTCTGACCAGAAACTGAGCGCTTCCGCGCGCGCATACCACGCGACCAATCGCGCCCAATAGCGGAGGAAGTGCCCTTCCGGCTGATTCCATTCGGCGGTGGGTCTTTTCCTGAGCGTGAAGAGCTTCCGTGAAAACGGCCAGAGCCACATGATGCCGGGCTCCTGGATGGTATCAAGCACGAAATGCGACCAGGAGCCGAGCCACACGAGGAGCGCGACCCATAGCATGAACGGCGATGGAGCGATCAGCACGACCAATGCCGCGAGGACGAGCCACACGAAGGGACGATGGGACCAGAAGGCCCGATGCGGACCCAAATCGTGCGGTGTCATGCTGTGCGTCTTCGCGAAGAGGACGAAATAGTCCAAATCCGGCGCGAATGCGAAGAACGTCCCCAGCCAGAGCAGTGTCTGCTGTTGGGAGTGTGTGAACGGCGGCCGGAAACCGCTCAAAAGCGCCTGCGTGAGCAGGTATCCGCCGGCGACATGTCCTGGAGGCAACACGGGGGACAGAATAGCACATCGCGACACGGGTAGAAAGCGGGGCGGTCGTATGATAAAGTACCGCAATAATGAAAAGCCTGATGCAACATCTGCGAAGCCGACGGACCATTTTCACGATCCTGACCGTGCTCGTACTGGTCATCATCGGCGGGGTACTGTTCATCGAGCTCAACACCTCCGCGGCGGCGACCTTTACCGATGAGATACTACGGCCATTGATCGGCGATGCACGGGTCATCGCACTGGAGAAGTTGTTTTTCAATACGACCGACACCATCAATCGGCTCAAGTACAAAGTATCCACCCCACAGGACCCGTTCCTGCATCCGTCGGGTACGCCGATACCCGCATCGGCCGCGAATTCGTCGAACCTGGACCTGTCGGTAGTGCAGACGGCGGCGCTCATGCCGATCATGGGCGAAGGCGAATGGAACGACATCCCGCTCGACCTGTTCCCGGGCAAGGTCGTCGTCGCTGACACGTTCATACGGCCGGACCCGGCGCGCTCGTACGCGTTCGTCACCCTTGTCCAGATGGACATGTCAAAATTGCGTCTCTGGAGCGTTGCCGGTACCAAGGAACCCGGCGGTCAGGTCGGCAAGCCGGGCCCCGGAATCATTCCGCCGGACATCCAGCGCGCAGGAAGGCTCGTCGCCGCGTTCGACGGCGGATTCCAATACCGTGACGGCCAGTACGGCATGATCGTCGGTGATACCACGTATCTGCCGTTGAAGAACGATTTAGCGACCCTCGTGGGTCACGCGGACGGACGTATCGAAATCGTGGACTACACTGGCCAATCCCTGGGCAACGATGTCATCTTCGTGCGGCAGAACTGTCCGATGCTCGTGGAACACGGTGTCGTGGAGAGCAAGGACGACGTGAACCGTGCGCTCTGGGGCCGTACCATCACCTCGGACATCTACACCTGGCGCTCGGGCATCGGTATCACGGCGAAGGGCAACCTGCTGTTCGCGGTCGGCAATGCGCTTGTGCCTTCGACGCTCGCCACCGCATTGAAGGCCGCCGGTGCGGTGGACGCGATGCAGTTGGACATCAACCCCAACTGGGTGCGGTTCAACGTCTTCGATCACTACTCAAGCGCCGGCTATTCGTCCGCGCCCATCATGCAGGGCATCCGCGACGGCTCCCAGAGCTACCTCCATGGCTACAACAAGGATTTCTTCTATCTCACGGCGAACTAGACGATTCTTCGTCTACATACTCCGGTGCGATGACGGCACGCTCTATACGGGCATCACGACGGATATCGCCAGACGACTCACTCAACATAAATCGGGCACCGGAGGTGCTTATACGCGGACGCATGGTGCGCGCGACATCGTGTACACCGAGCGCGCGGCGAGCCGGAGTGCGGCGCTCAGGCGCGAAGCGGCATTGAAGCGGTTGACTCGGACGCAGAAATCAGCCATAATAGCCGGCCATGCTCATCGATGACGTCACGATACGCGTGAAGGCCGGCCGTGGCGGCGACGGGATCGCGTCCTTCCAGAAGAACATGATGGCCCTCGGTCCGACCGGAGGGGATGGCGGCCAGGGCGGAAACGTCTACCTCGAAGGCACGACGGATTTGAACGCGCTCTCGCAGTTCCGTAACACGAAGAAACTGGTGGCCGGCGACGGTGAGCGTGGGAAGGGCCAGCTCAACGATGGCCGTGGCGGCGACGACCTTGTCACGAAGGTGCCGGTCGGCACGGTCATCCACAATCTCGATACCGGTACGACCGCAGAGATCATCACCAGCGGCCAGCGCGTATTAGTGGCACGGGGCGGTAAAGGCGGGACCGGGAATTTCAAATTCCGCTCCTCGACGAACACGAGTCCGAAGGAGTTCACGCCGGGGACTGCCGGTGAATCGTTCCGGATCAGGCTGGAACTCAAACTCATCGCCGATGTCGGCCTTGTCGGACTGCCGAACGCCGGAAAGTCCAGCCTCATCAATGAATTGACCCGTGCACAGAGCCGCGTCGCGAACTATCCGTTCACGACCCTGGAGCCGCATCTGGGCGTCTATTACGAACTCGTCATCGCCGATATTCCGGGGCTCATCGAAGGAGCCTCGTCGGGCAAGGGGTTGGGCACGAAATTCCTGCGGCACATCGAGCGGACGAAGATCATCTTTCACCTCATCTCCGCAGAATCCGACGATGTCGTGCGTGACTATGCCACCATTCGGAAAGAACTCGCAATGCACAGTGGAACGCTGGCGGATAAGGATGAATATCTGTTCCTGACCAAATCGGACACGATCCCACCCGAGGAAATCGCCGTGAAGCTCGAGTCATTGAAGCGTCTGAACCCGAACGTACTTCCTATCTCGATACACGACTCGGACTCCCTGGATCGCGTCCGCGCCATTCTCAACGGCATCAAGGCAACAAAGTAGCCGTCTTTGATATACTGAAGCGGTGAAGAAGGACCGCGACATATGGTACATCGGCCTGCTGAGCTTCTTCGGAGGCATCAGCCAGGACATGTTCGCGCCGGTCCTGCCCATCTACCTGACGACTATTCTGGGGTTCGACAAGACCCTGGTCGGTATCGCTGAAGGCATCGTGACCGCGAGTTGGAACGTGTTCCGCGTCGTTGCGGGATACCTTTCTGACCGTTTCAAGCGGCAGAAACCGCTCATCTTCATCGGCTACTTCCTATCGATGGTGAGCCGACCGCTCTTGGCCTTGGTCAGCGGCGTCGCACCGGTGTTCGGTCTCCGGCTCATGGACGGCATCGGCAAGGGCGTTAAGGATCCTCCCAAGGACGTGCTCATCGCAGGAACATCGCCGGAGGTGACCCGTGGACGCAGCTTCGGAATATCGCGCATGTTGGATACGCTCGGGTCGGTCGCGGGGCCCCTCGTGTTGGCACTGCTGCTCTATCTCTTCCGTGCCAGCGCGTCGGTGTATCACATCATCATCATCGTCTCCGCGGTGCCGCTGTTGGCGACGCTCACCATCCTGACACGGCGGGTGCATGAAATCCCGCGTGCGGCCGCCCGGGCGCAGTCCGTGCCGGGGTCCACGAAACCGCTGCCAACGTCGTTCTTCCTGTTCATGGCCGTCGTCGTCGTGTTCACGCTCGGGAACTCATCGGACGCGTTCCTCATCCTTCGCGCGCGCAACCTCGGTGTCACGCTCATCGAGATTCCAATCGTCATCGCCCTCTTCAATCTGATATACGCGCTCCTTGCGGTCCCGTTCGGTTCATTGTCCGACCGCATCGGGCGGATCCCTACGCTTGCAATGGGATGGGCCGCGTACGCACTGACGTATGTGGGGTTCGGACTCGCAGGCGGTGCCGCGGTCGTGTGGCCGTTATACGTCCTGTACGGTATTTATTACGCGACCAGCGAAGGTGTCGCGCGTGCGTTCCTTGCCGATATGGTCGAATTCGGCCACCGAGGACGCGCGTTCGGCATTTATGGAATGACGGTCGGGCTGACAACGCTACCGGCGAGCATTCTGGCCGGGTACCTGTGGGACCGCTACGGACCGCAGACGCCGTTCTTCGTGGGAGCAGGGCTTGCCGGTACTGCGGTCGTACTCTTGCTCTTGACGAGACGTTTCAGCGAGAGATAATTGAAACGTTCATCGTATTGTCTCTAACTTCATACCCCTATGTGGTGGTACATCATCGGTGCGGTGGTCGTGATTCTGATCGTGTGGTGGCTCGCGAAGCGCGGCAAGAAGAGCGGCGGTATGCCGATGCAGCCGGGACAGCCGCAGATGTAATCTGACTGAAAAGGGCGCCTCAGGCGCCCTTTTCAGTTTTCAGACGCTCGATCTCTTCTTTCAGCTCGGCCATTTTGAGTTCGCGACCGGTCATGATGTTCGCGATGCGTTCCAGCTCCGCGGCGCGCGCCTCAGCTTCCTGTGCGCGCCGCAGATCGGTGATGTCGTGCAGGTTGATGACCCGTCCCCTGATGGCGGGCAATTCGAACAGGTTCGTCAGGGTCGCGTCTATCCACCGCCACTCGCCGTTCTTATGCCGGATACGGAACGTGATCCTGAACGGAGTGCGGGGATTGGCATCGGAACGCGTATTCACCTCCTGTAGTGCCGCTACGTCATCGGGGTGGATGATATCGGTCACCGTCTGCGCCAGGTATTCTTGGACAGAATAGCCCAGAATGCGTTCCACCGACGGGGAAACGAAGAGACGCTTGTTCGTGGCGTCATTGATGACGATGACCTCGTCAGAATGCTCGATGAGCGCCCGGAAACGTTCTTCCGATTTCCGGAGGTTCTCGCTGATGGCGCGCTCCTGCGTCACGTCGCGCGCGAATCCCAATACGGCGTTCACGGTGCCGTTCTCATCACGGAGGGGGATCAATCGCGTGTCCAGGAAACGACGGAGCCCGCCGACTTCCGAGATGTCCTGCGTCGAACTCGACTGGCCGGTTTCGAATACCTGCCTGATTGCCGCCATCTGCCGGGTGACGGTCGAGGGCATGAACAGATCGCCCTGCCGGGAGCCGATGATCTGTTCGGGGGATTTTCCGATCCAGGCGGCGGCGACCGGATTCACGTACGCGACGCTCCCGTCGGCCTCCACGATGAACACGATGTCCAACGTGGCCTCCGCGATCGCTCTGAACCATTTCTCCGATTGCACGGGACCCATGCCACCATTGTACCGCATGTTGTATACTTGAACTATGGCTGATGAACCGATCACGAACACGGCGGATGAATCGCGGGCCGCATTGTTGAATGTGCTCGAGGATCTGACCGCCGCAAAGGAACAACTTGAAGCTGCGGAAGCCTACGACGAAGCACTGCTTTCCGGAATCGCGGACGGAGTCATCGCCCTGGATACGTCCGGCCGGGTCACGCGCATCAATGTGGCGGCGCAGCGTCTGCTCGGAATTTCCGCTGATGATGCCATCGGCAGGGACATGCACGAGGTGGCGCACATGGTGGATGAGGCCGGGACACCGGTACCGCGCGAAAACCGGGATTTCCTCCGTGCCCTGAAGGGTGAGACCATCGTCGATGACACGCACCTATACCAGCGTCCTGACGGGACGGTGTTCGCCGCATCCATCCGAGTGTCCCCCGTGATGGATGGTTTTCTCCGCGGAGTCGTGCAGGTGTTCCGCGATGTGACGATGGAGCGCCAGCTGGACCGTGCAAAGACGGAATTCGTCACATTGGCTTCGCACCAGCTCCGGGCGCCCTTGAACGCCCTGAATTGGTACACGGAATTACTGCTCACGGATACCGAACATCCGCTGTCGGTGAAACAGCGCGAGTATATCGGCGAGATCCGCAAGACCAACAAGCGCATGACGGAGCTCATCGATGCGTTCCTGAACGTCTCGCGTCTGGAGATGGGCGTGTTCCCGAACCGCCCCGAAGAAGTGCCGATCGTGCCGCTCGTGAAAAGCGTGCTCGACGAATTCGATGAACAGATCCGTTCCCGGCAACTGACCGTCCAGGATACGTACGACCCGGCGATCAGCACGGTGAACATCGATGCGCGGCTCTTCGCGCTCATCGTGCAGAATCTCCTTTCCAATGCCGTGAAATATACTCCCAGCGGCGGGACGGTGTCGGTACATGTAGGGAGTATCGACGGCCATTTGGGTCTCACGGTCACCGACACGGGCATCGGTATTTCCGGAAATGAACAACCCCGGGTATTCCAGAAATTGTTCCGTGGAGACAATGCACAGACCATGGAGCCGGAGGGCACCGGCTTGGGACTCTACATCGTCAAGACCATCGTGACGCAGGCGGGTGGCACGATCACGTTTATTTCAGTCGAGGGCAAGGGAAGCACGTTCAGCGTGCTGCTCCCGTTGGGCCCGGAGAAGAAGTCCGCGTAGGCTTCTTGCCGTACGCGCGGCTGATGACGACGGGGGAGACTTCCAGGAGCGCCGTGAACACGGCGACGGTTGCCGGCCCAAGCACGATGCCCAGGGGTCCGAAGAACGTGATGCCGCCGAGCACGGACACGAGTGCGAGCAACGGATGCATGCGCGTTCCTGACAGAAGCAACGCGCGAAGGAAGTTGTCCAACAGGCCGACCACGACCACTGACCATATCGTCAACGCCAACGCCGCACCGTGCGCTCCGGTGGTGTAGAGGTAGATGATGACCGGGATCTGGATCAGCGCGGTGCCGAAGGACGGGATGAACGATGCCAGCATGGTGAACCCTCCGAGCAGTGCGGCGTCCGGAACGCGGAGGATCCAGAAGCCGAGCCATGCGGTCAATCCCTGGACCAACGCCATGAGCACGGAACCGATGACCGCTGCCCAGACCGACGTGCCGATGCGCTGCAACACCGAGCGGCCTTCGCGAGCCGAGAGCGGTGACAATCCTATGAATCCCTCCAGGATCGCATGACCGTCGCGGACGAAATAGAAGAAGATGAACAGCAGCAGGACGAACGACAGCACCAGTTCACTGACGCTCAAGAATATCTGACCGGTACGTGCGACGATCCATGCCAGCGCACTCTGTGCGGCCGTGACCAGTGAGGCGGGGTCCAATTTCGCACCGACCGAGAACTGGTTCAAGACACGCTGACCATAGGATGCGACCGAGACGAACACCGCAGGAACGGTGCCGGAGCGGAGCAACCCGTAGACCGTGGCGCCTTCGCGGATAGCCTGGTATCCGGCGAACGATAGCGGAACCAACACCACGACGAGCATGAGGAGCGTCACGACGAACGCCGAAAGTGACGGACTGCGGATGCCGGCACGGACCAGACGGTATACCGGGGAGAATATGAACGCGAGCACCGCGCCGAACGCGAGGATGCTCAAGAACGGCACCAGCATTGAGCCGACGACGAACGCGGCAATCGCCAGAACGGCGAAGAACGACCAATAGCCGAGACCGGTTCCTCCCATACGGGAAGTATACCACAGTGTTGACTTTTTGTGTCAACACCTGTATTATATTCGCCGGCCAATCGTTGGCCCGAGGTGTTTTTTGACAATCCGTAAAACATAGGTAAATCAAGGCGAATGACGTTTGTTCGCCGTTTGGAGGACGCATGCGTCGATTGATGACGTTCCTGGGCATCGCCGCCGTCGTGACGGCGGTCTGCCTCGTTCCCGTCGCCTGCAACAAGGGCGGCGACACGTCCACCTCCCCGAGTGTCGTCTCCGAGGCCCCCGCCACGAGCGGTTCCAACGCGTCCGTCCCGGCGCCTCCGGCATCCGGCACGGGCCAGACGGTCACCGGCTCCGGCATCTGCGAGGGCAAGGAGACGGTCAGCTCTCGCGACAAGACCCTGACGTTCTGCGTGCTCGATACGAACCTCGATCTGCTCGACAACCGCTGCCAGGTCGTGACCGCGTCGAAGAAGTACACCGTCACCTGGGGCATCATCAGCGCCTCGGACGGATGGCTGCGCTCAGGCGCGTTCCACGCCCCCGAGAACAGCTGCGGTTCGGCCGGCTCCGGCAACGGGGCCGACCAGAACGACCACCTGACGTTCAAGGCGTCCACCGTGGGCGTCAAGCTCACGACGCAGTGGGACGTGAGCGTCAACTCCTGCGGCATGGACCAGCACGACGGCCTCTTCAAGAATGCGACCGACGAGGTGAGGTGGCCGTTCGGGGTGGTGTTCAACTACCCCGAGCCCTGCGTGACCTGCGAGACCATCAACGGATCGCTCACGTACACGCAGGACGGCACCACGATCACGGTCACGCCGAAGTTCAACCACAAGGTCGGCGACACCAAGATCAATGGCGTCCTCGACTGGGGCGACAACACGACCTCATCGGCGACCAACGGTGTCCCCGTGAGCCACACGTACCCCGCCGAGCCGCAGCAGAAGTTCACCATCAAGCTGAAGCTCACCGGCGGCGGTGTGGAGTGCGACCCGTCCATCACCGTCACGGTCGGCACGAACCCCACCTGCAAGGACTACACCCCGCCGACCATCACGGGTGACCTGGGCGTGACCCCCGGACCGTCGAGCTACACGTTCGACGCCGGCACGGTCGCTCCGACGGGCGGCACGTGGTCCACCGCGCTTCCGGCGACGGTCAATCGTCCGAACTTCGGACAGCCGGACGCCTCCTTCAGCGACACCTACACGAAGAGCTACGGCCCGGACAACCTCAAGTGCACGGTCTCCAAGCCCTTCACCAAGACGGTGCCCGCGAAGGACCCGACATGCGGAGACGTGAACCCGCAGCTGAGCACCTACACGGTGGGGGCGGACTCGGTGCACGCCAAGTCGGTGCGTGCCAGCATCGCGAGCACGTACAACGTCGGCCTCCATGGCAGCTGGGTGAACCCCGGCACCGGGTCGCTGGCATACGGCGACGGAGCGTCCGACAACGAGAACAATCCGTTCAACGTGACGCACGGCTACGCTCAGACCGACAGCCAGCAGACCCTCACCGCGACTCTGACGGTCGTTCGCGGTTCGCTGACCTGTCCGGTGACGACGCCCGTGGTCATCCCGCCGCGCACCAAGACCTGTGCCGACTACACGCCGACCCCGCCGGACTTCCGTGGTGACCTCGACCTCACCGACAAGACCGCGACCACCGAGAAGGTGACCAGCGGTACGGTTCGCCCGTCGGGCGGCACGTGGTCCGATCCGTTGCCCAAGGTGGTGAACCGCCCGGCCTACGGCTCGACCTTCACCTTCTCGGACGTCTACACCGAGGTGGTCAGCTATGGCCCGTCGGAGCTGCAGTGCACGAAGAGCTACGACCACACCTACAGCATCGCGATCCCGCCGCAGGACTGCCCGAAGGTCAACACCTGGACCCTGAAGAACAACCGGAGCGACCAGGTCACGTACGCCATCGTGGTGGCCACGAACAAGGACGACCCCGCGGACAGCATCATCCCGAACGGCACGTTCAACCTGGGCCCCGGCGCGAGCGCCACGTTCACGGGCTTCAACAGCCAGACGCTCTACGCGTTCTACAAGCTCCCGCAGACGGGACCGACGCAGTACGTGTACTACATGCACGACAGCTCGAGCCATGCGCGAGACGCCTGCACGGCCGACGGCGGAACCTGGCAGGACGGCCCCAACCACGAATGCGACACGCCGCATCGCCACGGCAACTCCAACAACAACTACAAGTGGAGCAACTACTACGGCAGCGACGATGCCACCTACCAGAGCTCCATCCCGGGCGTGACCACCTACGAGTACGACTTCACCGACAGCGCCACCAGCACGGCATGCGGCGTCCAAGCGGCCTGGTTGCATGACGCGTCGCTGACCGTCAGCTGCGCCTGCAGCGCCCGCTAGTTCCTTCCGTTCCTTCCCGGCCTCGGGGCTTCACCGCCCCGGGGCCGTTTTCTTACTCTGACAGCAGCAAATACAGATCCGATACGTTCGCGCCGGTCGGCGGCATCTCGATGAGGTCGCCGGTGCGTTCAAGGAGGACTGTTTCATCGCAGGTGCGGAGCGCCGTGTCAGCATCGAATCCGGCATCGCGCGCGCGGGCCACGGTTGTCGCATCGACGATGGCACCGCCGTGCGAGCCATTATCGCGTCCGTCGGACGCCGCCGCCGCGAACGTCTGCCCGGCGCGGAGCACGAGCGCCGCCGTCAGCGCGACATGCTGATTCCGCCCGCCGGTGCCGTGTTCCGCCGGGACGGGATAGGAAGATTCACCTCCGGCGATGACGGCGTGCTTCGGCGCCGCGGCGTTCTGCATCCGTGATACGAGCTTCTCGGGTGCATCGTAGAAATCCGCACCGATGACCGTCGCGTCATAGCCCAACTCTCCGGCTTTGACCGCCATGGCCGCAAGGGCGTCGCGGTTGGATACCAGCACGATATTGGTGACGTTCCCGAAGTAGCGGGCATCCTTGGGAGTCTCCATGAGCTCATAGTCGCCGAGGTCATATTTCGAGATGACCGCGCGCGCATCGGCAACGGTCGTCGCGTCAGGATATGTCGGACCGGATGCGACGAGGTCGTCGTGTCCGCCCGGCACGTCGGAGAAAATGAGCCCGACGACGGTCGCGGGGTAGAGCAGCTTCGCCAACCCGCCGCCCTTGAGCGACGAGATGTGCTTGCGCACCGTGTTGAGTTCATGGATGGAAAGTCCCGCGCGGTTGGACGCCTCGTAGAGCCGGATCCCTTGTTCGCATTCGCTGGCCGGCCAGCACAGCATCGCGGACCCGCCGCCGGATACGACCACCAGTACCAAGTCGTCCTTGGTCACGGACTCGCACTGTTTGACCAACCGCTCGGTGAGCCGGAGATTCTGCGCTGACGGCAGGGGATGCGTCGCTTCGCACAGGTCGATCATCTCGCACGTCCGTGCTTCGGTGCCGATGGCGATGCCTTTCGTGACGCGTCTGCCGAGAACCGATTCCAACGCCGCGGACGCTTCGCACGATGCCTTACCGAACCCGATGACATGTACGTGACGGTACGACGCCAGGTCGAACGAACTTCCGGCGATGCGCAACGTGTTCCCCTCGAGGCGTACCAAGCGCCGTACCACGGCGTCCGTAAGGACGGCGCCGATCCCGGCATCGATGATTTCACGTGCATCCTGGCGTGCGGTCACGATCAGAGGAATTTCTGTTCTTTTCCCGATGCCCATCCACCGATGGTCTCGCTGACGACGCGCATGATCTCGTGCATCGCTTCACGCGTGTTGAACGCGACATGCGGCGTGACGATGACGTTGGGCAGGTCGATGAGGAGCGCATCGGTGGCGAGCTGTCGGAAGTCCGCGGGATGCGTGCTGTCGCCGGACAGGAGTTCCATCTCGGACACCAGCTCCCGTTCGCCTTCCAGGACGTCGAGGCCCGCGCCGGCGACGGTACCGTCCTTGAGCGCCGTGATGAGAGCGGGCGTATCGATGATGTCCCCACGTGCCGTGTTGATGAGGAATGCGCCTTTCTTGAGCTGCCTGAACCGTCCGGCGTTCATCAGGTGATGGGTCTCGGGCGTGTAAGGGACGTGGATGGTGACGATGTCGCTCTTGGCGAGCAACTGTTCCAAGGGGACATAGGAAAACTTCGCGGTCTGTGCGAATGCCTGGTCGGGGTATGCGTCGAACGCCAGTACCTCCATGCCGAATCCGTGAGCGATACCGATGACGTTCTTGCCGATGCGGCCGGTCCCCAGGACACCGAGCGTCTTGCCGTTCAGATCGAAGCCCTGCAGTGAGCGTTGGGTGAAATCCATCCCTTCGCGCAGTTGATGGCTCGCCTGGTAGAGTTTACGCGAAAGCATCAGCATGAGACCGAACGCGAACTCCGCGACCGTATGTGCGCCGTACGACGGTACGTTCGCGGTCGGGATTCCCTTTGACTTTGCGTACTGCCAGTCGACATGGTCATACCCGGTGGAACGCGTCACGATGAGCCGCAATCCCGGAACGGTATCGATGACGCCGCGGTCGACCGCCGATTTCACGAATACGCATACCACGTCCGCACCTGCTGCTTGTGCGGCAGTGTCCGCATTCAGCGGCTCGATGAGGAATTCCAGCTCACTACCGGGCGGCAACGCCGCCGACCCGCGGAAGTACTCCTCCTCACCGGGCATCGTTTCAAAGAAGATGATCTTCATGGTGCTTCCAGTATAGGGCTCTTTCCGCCGCGGCGCCAGTTTGCTACGATACCCGGATGGACGGACGGATATCGAGCAAAGAAGAGCGCCGGCAAGCGCGGCGCGAGGAGCGTCAGATGCAGTCGCAGCAAGACCGGCGTCGCCGTATCGTGCGAAGCTCCATCATGTGGGCGATCGTTGCGGTGGTGCTCGTCGGCATCGGCTGGTTGATGTATCGCGCAGCGGGCAGCGTTCCCACGACCACCACGAACGGCACGCTTTCGGTGCCGGTATCGGCGTCCGATATCAGTATCGGTCCTGCCAGTGCATCGGTCACGCTTCTGGAGTACAGCGATTTCGAATGCCCGGCATGCGCCGCGTATTACCCGGTCGTGAACCAACTGCTTGCCGATCCGCAGGTCGCGGGCAAGGTCCGTCTCGTGTACCGCTACTTCCCGTTGCGGGATATCCATCCCAACGCGCAGGAATCGGCCCAGGCGGCGCAGGCCGCGTCGTTACAGGGGAAGTTTTGGCAGATGCATGACAAGCTGTTCGATACCCAAACCACCTGGGAGAATCTGTCGGCTTCGGCGGCGCGTGCGCAATTCATTTCATACGCGGGAAGCCTCGGCTTGGACGTGACGAAATTCACCGCTGATATCGATTCCGCACCGGTCATCGCCGCGGTCAATGCGGATTATGACAGCGCGGTGTCTTCTGGTGTGAACGGAACGCCGACGTTCTTCGTGAACGGTTCGCAGATGGCACAACCGTCCAGTTTCGACGATTTCAAGGCGAAGGTTTTGCAACCGCTCAATGCGCATCAGTAAAGCGATCGTCATCGGGATGTTCATCACGGCCCTCATCGGGTTCGCGGATTCCGCGTACCTGACCGCCGAGCATGTGCGCGGAATACTTCCTCCGTGTACCATCCTGAAGGGATGCGAGGCGGTGCTTGCCAGCGGATTCTCATCCATCGGTCCAGTACCGGTTTCGGCCACCGGCTTGTTGTTCTACGGTGCGATGATCGTTCTGTTGGTCATGTACTTCGATTCATGGGACCGGCGGTTCCTGCACCGTGCGGCATGGCTATCGGTGGCGGGCTTCCTGGGTACGCTGTATTTCGTCGCCGTCCAAGCATTCATCCTCCACGCGTTTTGCCAGTACTGCATGCTTTCGGCGCTCACATCGACCACGCTGTTGATACTCGGTATCGTAGTCATGAAACGCGACTGATGATATCCTGGAAGCCATCCATGAAACTTCCCGTCGTCATCGGTGCCGGTGTCCTGATCGTCGTTGCGGTCGGCACCGCATCGTACGTGTATGTGTCGGGCCGGAAACCGGTTGATGCACAACAGGCGGCGCTCGATGAAGTTTCACGGCTGGTGGCCGCCGTCGGGAAGTTGTACGCACTGCCGACCGGCGAGACACCCGTGGTCGCGACGGTCACCGACATGTCAAAGCTCGCCGGCCAGCCATTCTTCAAGAATGCGAAAGTCGGCGACAAGGTCCTCATCTACAATACGGCGCAGATCGGGATCCTCTACGACCCGGTGGCGAACATCCTCGTGGAAGTCGCCCCATTGTCGTTGGGAGCGAAGCCGTCAGTAACACCCTAATTTTCCATTCATGGATGAACAACCGATGGTCAGCGAGCAGCCGAAGCCGGTGGAGCCGAAGCAACCGTTCATGTCCGTTCCGGGCGCCATCATCGTCGCAGGTCTGTTGATCGCAGCCAGTGTCCTGTTCGTCGGTTCGGGCGGTACCGCATCGCTGTTCCACGGCCCGTCCGTTGCTCCTGCCCAGCAGGCGGACGGAACCGCCGCACCGATCGATACCAGCAAGCTTGAGGACGGTGAAGATCCGGTCCTGGGGAATGCGGACGCCAAGGTGACCATCGTGGAGTTCAGTGATTTCCAGTGTCCGTACTGCCGATCGTTCTACAACGACACCTTCGCGCTGCTGAAGAAGACCTATATCGATACCGGCAAGGTCCGCCTCGTCTTCCGTGATTTCCCGCTGACCAGCCTGCATCCCTCTGCACGCCCTGCCGCGCTGGCAGGTGCCTGTGCGGCGGAGCAGGGGAAGTTCTGGCAGTTCCACGATGCGATCTTCGCGGGGCAGGATGCCAAAGACCCCAGCGGCGGGACGGTATCGTTCAGTGTCAGCGACATCAAGACGTGGGTCTCGAACATCGGTCTGGATATGACGAAATTCAATCAGTGTCTGGACTCACAGAAATACGCGAGCGAAGTCGATAAGGACCAAGCCGACGGTACCGCATTGGGAGTCGATGGAACGCCGAGTTTCTTCATCAACGGCGTCTCCCTGGTCGGTGCACAGCCGTTCGCCGCATTCCAGCAGGTCATCGACGCGGCACTGGCGAAATGACCGCAATGAAAAAGGGAGGTCCGTCATGGATCTCCCTTCGGGTGTCATCACCAGCTGGAGCTGGCGCCGTGTCCGCGGAAGTGGCCGCCCCCGGGAACGAACGCGTTCTGCTTGGTCGAGCCCAGGGAGCCCGTGACCACGAGCGTCAGTGCGATCAGGAACAGCACCAGGCGCGTGTGCTTCTTCATATCAGCCTCCAAGGTGAAGTATAGCACATTACGTGCATAAAGTCAAGCAATGGGGGACTATTTCACCGCATCATCGACCGCGTGGTGGAGCTCGGTCCGGATGAATCCCGTGACTTTGTCGCGTAGGTAGGTTTCCGCCTGTCTGACTTCGGCGCTTTGCGCGATAGCTGCCAATGAATTCTTGACCGCCTGGCGGGCAGGCGTGCTGTAAACGAATATCCCGAGTGCTGCAAGGAGGACGAGTACGTATGCCATATCAAAAAGTTCCTGAGGCACCGCCGCCGCCGAATGAACCTCCGCCGCCCTGGAATGTCGGTACGGGCGTCGGCACGCTGCTGCTCGTGGGAAGACCCACCGTTCCCGCCGAAGAACTGGTCGAGGTCGTCGTTGACGTCGGGGACGCTTTCTGCGGCGTCACCAGATCAGGATTGATCGTGTTGAGGATGAGATATGAGGCGAACAAGAGGATGAGCCCGATGACCGCATCTTGAATGACAACGGTAGAGTTCTTTTCCCAACCTGACGGTACCCATTTGCTGATAAAAGTCTCCGAAAACATCTTAAGGAGTCCTGCATACAAAAACATAACGAATACTGCGAGACCCACGATGCTCAGGCCGTATCGGTAGAGCGAGGCTACTGCTGCGCCGAGGGAATCAGAACCTGATTGGAGCGGCTGATCAGCGGCAATCGCGACGACCGGAAGCACTGCCATAAGGAGAACGGCACCAATAGTGAGCACCCGACGTGTGTGCATAGCCCCATTGTATACCTCTGGAAGCCGCCAGCCAATCTGTTAGCATGGGGATTATGTACTCCTCACGAACACTCATCATCTCGGTCATCGTAGTGGCGCTTCTGGCGGTCGGTATCACGTATCTGGCGACGAGGTCGGATTCGACCAGCGATTCCACGACGCCGACCCCGACGCCCACACCCATCGGATACTACCCCACGCCGACCCCGACACCTCAGCGGTACATCGTCCATCTGACCGCTTCCGGCGTGACCCCGGCCACCATCACCATCCGGGTCGGTGACGCCATCACGTTCCGCAACGACACCGATATCGCCTTCTGGCCCATGACCGTCAGCGGCACCGGCGGCTGCCCGGGACTTGACGCCACCCGCTCCTTGTACCGCGGCGAGACATACTCATTGGCGTTCAATGATTCACAGACGTGCCACTACCTGAACCACGCGGACGAATCGAACGCGTCGCAGACCGGTACGATCATCGTCCAGTGAGGCGGTTGGTCGCAATCGTCGCTCTTTGTGCGCTCGTCGTTCCGTTGACGGCGCATGCGGCCGTTCAGGACGAGATTGCCGCCCTGCAACAGAAGCAGACGCAGTTGCAGGCGCAGCTGGACGCTGCGCAAGAGCAGTTGACCCAGGCGAGCACACAGAAGCAATCGTTGCAGACGGAAATCTCGAAGCTCAACGCACAGATCAGCGTATTGAGCACGCAGATCCAATCTCTCCAGGCGTCCATCGATGAGACCGGACTTGAAATCGGTCAGACTCAGACCGCCATCGAGAATGCGGAACAGCAGATTTCGGTGCACCAGCAGGCGCTTGCCTCAGCGCTCCGTGAAACGGCGCAGAACGATCTGCAACCGCTCTCGATGATCCTGCTCCAGAGCGGCACACTGTCGGACTTCTTCGACCGCGTGCATGATATCCAGCGCACGCAGGACTCGCTGAGCACGGCCATCCAGTCCATCAGCGATTTGCGCGATCAACTGGACCAGCAACAGTCCCAGCTCCAGGACCAACAGACGAGTCTGGAGCAGGCTCAAGCGCTCCAAGAAGCGCAACAGCGTCAACTTGCGACGACGAAAACCGACAAAAACCAGTTATTGAAGGTGACGCAGGGCCAAGAGAGCAAATACCAACAGTTGGTAGCGACCACCAAGACGAATCTGCAACGCCTGCAGGAACAGATCTACTACCTGCAACAGAACGGCGTCTCGGCAGAGGATGCGATCAAATATGGGCAGCTTGCCGCCATCGGAGCCGGTATCCGGCCGGAGTTCCTCATCGCGGAGCTCGAGCAAGAGAGTGCGCTCGGGGCAAACGTCGGGAAGTGCTACATCGTGGATTCGACCAGCGGGGAGACGCGGAGGATCACGAACGGCCAGATCTATACCTACGGCATCAATCCCACGAGAGACCTCCCGTATTTCCTCAGTATCACCGCGCAATTGAACCGCGATCCTTTCCAGACCCCGATCTCATGCGGTTCCAAATGGGGAGGCGCCATGGGTGCGGCGCAGTTCTTGCCGTCAACGTGGATGGGGTATCGAGATCAGATCGCCGCGATATCCGGCCATGCGCTGCCCGATCCCTGGAACATCGAAGACGCGTTCGTCGCGGCCGCAGCGAAGCTTTCGAATGA
This sequence comes from Minisyncoccota bacterium, assembly GCA_035524755.1. GTDB lineage: Bacteria > Patescibacteriota > Minisyncoccia > 2-02-FULL-40-12 > GWA2-44-9 > JAGOPO01. The sequence continues at coordinate 24,954 of DATKOD010000003.1, read as the reverse complement.
CGGCGCCAGCAGCCAGACCCGTGCGGGAGAGATCGCGGCATCGAAGAAATATTATTGCGGCAATGCTGCGAGCACGAACGCCAGCTGCGTCAACTATGCGAATTCCGTCCAGCTGCTTGCGGCGAACATCAAGAGCGACCTGTGAGGACGGCCGACAGTGTGGTATCGTTCCCGGGTTCGTTCCCAACCCTCAGTACAAAAGGAGCATATGCGTAGACTGCTGATCACCACAACGTCGGTCATTGCCGCGGTCGGTTTCGGGGTCCTATCGGTGCACGCACAAGCACCCGATCCGACATCGGTACGGGTCGGGTTCTATGCGCCGGAGGATGTGTCTCCGGTGCTGCCGCCGAAACCCGCATGCGACATCGCCTCAGTCATCGCCGGGACCCCTTCTGATGTCCAGTTGGCGTCTGCATCGTTGTCGTACGACCAGAAACTCCACTCATACGTGGAAGTGCGTCTGGGCGTCCTGAAGGTCTACAAGGACTACATCAAGGACATCGCCGTGCGGGTGCTCAACACCACGACGTGCACGACATCGGTCATCACCGTCAAGAAAACGTACGGGATGGCGCAGATGAACGTCCCGGTCGCGACACGCACCGGCACGAAGTGGACCATCAAGAATGAACCGGTCGCGGTGCTCCAGGCGCCGGCGGGGTGGGCGATGAGCGTCGTGCGCCGTGCCAACGGCATCGAGTGGAACAACTGGAACACGCAGTTCGCCATCGCTTCGCCGTCCGATTCAATCGTCGTCGGGGTGAAATATCCCATCGTCAATGATGCACCGAAGAAGGGACAGCCGCGGGTCACCGAATTCATCAACGTACCGTACAGCGAACCGATCGCGGTGGCTGACGTGATCGCAGAAGGACAACGGTACGTGGCGGATACCATCGCGAAGGCGACGGATGATCTACGCGCGCGGGGTGTCGTCTCGCGGGCGTTGCCCGGCATGCTCATCGCTGACGTCATCGCGAAATATCCGAAGGCGTTCCCCATCGACAAGATCATGCCCATCGAGCACATGGACCTGACCGAGTTCATCTTGGACCCGCAATGGACGACCAACCGCGTCTACGCCACCATCGGCGCCAACGGCGACATGTTCGCATCGTTCACGTGCAGTCCGGCGGGCGCATGCGGTCCGCAGCAGTTCATCGCGAGTTCATATACGATGGTTCGGAAGGCATATCCGGCCGCAGGCCTCGTGACCGACACCAATACCGGCCGGCGGCAGGCGCTCAACAGCATGAAAGCGGCGATCCTGCTCCTGGATCTCCAGCTTGCCGACTACGTGAAGGCGTTCGGGACGGCCATCATGAGCGATCCCCATATCGATGAGCTCCAGTTCGCCGGATACAATACCGGCACCAAGCGGGTGACCGCGGTCTATCGCATCGCGCTCAAGAAGAACTCGCCCGACTGGGTTGATGCCCGTGGTACGGACTGTCGCAAGCCAACGTACCGGCAGTGTCTCCTGAGCGAGACGAAAGGCTACGTCCAGGATAAGTTCCGATACCTGCGCGACGAGTACACGGCATCGGCGCCTGTCGCGGTCAGACCATGATCCCGCCTCACCGGAGGCGGGATTCTTTTCACATGAAAGGCAAACACCCCGTACGGGGTGTTTGCGAGTGAAGACGAGATTACCTCTTCTTCTTCTTTGCGGCGGCCTTCTTGGCCTTTCTCTTCTTTGCCATTACGGGTTGGTAGCGATCCACCTTGCAGGCGCCGCGGCGCATACAGCGTGCATCGCATCCCTCCTTATGGTTGTTTCAATGACGGCCGACCAATGGGTGGGCCTTGCGGCCGGACCATTCACTGCCGTCACAGATACCGTGGAAATAACTAACTACATCCATTATAGAGACCGCGGAGGTCGATACCAAGAAAAAACAGTGGATAACTCACGAAATCATCGGACCAAAAAAACTTTCACGCGCGACGCGTGCCCCATGATGAGCGAAAGGCGCGACGGCGCGATGCCGAGATGCTCTGCGAGTGCACGACGCGCCGCGTCCGTCGCGCGGCCGCGTTCCGCCGGTTCACGCACGGCGATCGCGAACTCGTCAGGCGAGGTCCGTTCGACGGACGCATGCCGTGCGCCGGGATGGACACGCACAGTGACACGCTTCATCGGCGGTGCTGACGGTAGTAGTTGTACGCCGGCGGAATGACCGATGAGAAGATGATCAGCAGGACGATGGGAATGATATACCGGTCGATGCCGGGTATCACCGCACCGAGCCAGTAGCCGGTGAACGTGACGCCGATGCCCCAGATGAACGCCCCGAGCAGGTTATAGGTCATGAACGTGCGCCAATGCATGGAACCGACGCCCGCAAGGAGCGGTGCCAATGTACGGATGACCGGGATGAACCGCGCGAGGACGATGGTTTTCGTGCCGTGCTCTTCATAGAACGCTTCGGCCCGTGTGATGTTCCCGGGATTCAGGAAAATCGAATCCTTCCGCTTGAAGACCGAAGGGCCGAATCGCTTGCCGAGCCAGTATCCGACGTTGTCGCCCAGCGCGGCCATCGTGAACGAGATGATGAGGAGCGGGATGATGCTGAGCAATCCTTGCGACGCCAGAAAACCCGCCGTGAACAGGACGGAATCTCCCGGAAGCACGATACCGATGAGGAGGCCGGATTCGGTGAAGATGACGGCCGCGATGCCGACGTACCCAACCGTTTGGATGAGCGCGGTCGGATTGAAGAATACGCTCAGATGCGCCATGCCGTATTCTACCGTCTCTTGTTGCCGTAGGGAACACGCGGCTTTCGGCCGGGGACGGGAATGAACCGTGCGTCCCTGATGTCGTAGATGGCATCTTTGCGCTCCACGATGATCCGCCAACCGCGCCGCCGGGCGATGCGTGCCAACGGCAATGACGGATTGAAGGCGATGGGGTGTCCGACGAACGACAACAGCGGCAGGTCTCCCTCGGAGTCGCCGATCATGACGGAATTGTGCAGGTCGACATCCATCGCGTTCAGTTCGATGTAGCGGCGCAATTCGGTGACCTTATCCATCCACGATGCTCCCGGGACCGTCCGTCCGCCGAGGATGCTCCTGCCGGTATAGATGCCGTGGTCGGTTTCGAGCGCGTAGCCGATGGCATCGTGGAAGCCCATCGCGCGCGCGAATTGTCTGACCATCGGTTCCGGCGAGTTCGAGATGACCAGGATGAAGTACCCGCGGCGTTTCAGGTCGGTGATGAGGAATCTCGGGTAGCGGTGCACGCGGTCTTTTTGCCATGCGACGACCGCCCGCACAGCGGGAGCGACGCGTCGGACCGAACATCCCGCGATCTCGCGGTAGAACACGCGTACGACCCGCATGATGTAGTCATTGTAGTGGCCCTTGCGGTTGAGCCAGTTGACATAGTCACGCTCGACTTCTCGCCGGGCGCGTTCCGGGAACACCCCACGGCGGACCAACTCATTGAAGAGTTCGATGATGAGCGAAGACCGGAAGATGGTCCCGTCGATGTCGAATATCGCAAGGCGGACGCGTTTTGCCATTTCAGTCGGTGTATGGCATAGTATCTTCTTCCTATGAAGCGTCAAGTCTCTAAGAAGGTATTCGTCGCGATGAGCGGAGGGGTGGACTCCGCGGTCGCGGCGCACCTCCTCGTCGGACGGGGCTACGATGTCACCGGCGTGTTCATGAAGCCGTGGCAGCCGCCCGGCATGGGATGCCTGTGGCAACGGGACCGCGAAGATGCGCTCCGTGTCGCTGCACGAATCGGCATCCCCCTGAAGACGTGGGATTTCTCGCGTCAGTACGGTACGCTCGTCGCACGGCCGATGGTGGCCGGGTATCGTGCGGGGCTGACGCCCAATCCCGATGTGGAATGCAACCGGCATATCAAGTTCGGTCTGTTCGCCGCGCGTGCATTCAAGGAGGGTGCCGACCTCATCGCGACCGGACACTACGCACGCATCCGTGGCGGCGGTCTCGCAATCGCGAAGGATACGAACAAGGACCAGACGTACTTCTTGTGGGCGGTTCCGACGGATGTCCTCAGGCGGACACTGTTCCCCATCGGTGATCTCACCAAGCCACAGGTGCGCGCCATGGCCCGGCATGCCGGCCTCTCCGTCGCTGAGAAACCCGATTCCCAGGGCGTATGCTTCGTCGGTGATATGGATGTGAAGGCGTTCCTGACGAGCCGCATCCCTCCGCGTCAGGGCACCATCCTGCACCGCGACGGACGCATCCTCGGCACGCATGACGGGGCGGCATACTACACCATCGGCCAGCGGCACGGTCTCAATATACGGGACGGCGGGGGTCCGTACTTCGTCGTCTCACGGGACGTGAAGCGCAACATCATCGTCGTCGGTACAGAGCGCGATTTGTACGGGACGCGAGCGGTCATCCGTGACGCGCATTGGTTCGGTCCGCGGCCGAATGCGACGGACCGCGTCCACGTCCGTGCGCGGTACCGTGCACCTCTGGTGCCGGCGACCGTCCGTGGATCCGTCATCAGGTTCACTAAACCGGTGCGGGCGCTGACGCCCGGTCAGTCCGCGGTCGTCTACCGCGGCAGTCGTTGCATCGGCGGTGGTATCGTGGTATGATGCACCATATTTCCGTAACCATGTGCATCATCCTGATGCCTACAACTATTCATGTCGCTGACACTGTCCATCCCGGCAGTCGTGTTGGGATTCATCGTCGGATTCTTCGTTCGCAAGTATCTCGCAGGCCGTAAAGTCGCCCAGGCAGAACGACGGGCGGAGGAAGTGCTCAATGATTCGAAGGCTAAAGCCCAGGAGGTCCTCTTGGAGGCGAATAACAAGGCGCTGAAGGTCCTCGATGACGCAAAACGTGAAGAAGCCGATCGCCGGAAACAGCAGGACCGCATCGAAATCCTTCTGACGAAGAAGGAGTCCGATCTCGAGGAGCGGAGCCGTGAGCTCGTCCACGAGAAAGATACCCTGAGGAAGAAAATGGAAGAGGCCGCGGTTCTGAAAACCGACCTCGAAGAGGTTCGCAAGAAGGAACTGACAGAGCTGGAGCGTGTCTCCGGACTGTCCCGCGATGTCGCCAAGGATCACATGATGAAGAAGGTGCAGGAAGAATATGCCGAGGACTTGTACCACCAACTTCAGCGCCTGGACGGCGACAACCGGGAAAAATTGGAGAACAAAGCACGCGAAATCCTCACCCTGGCGATCCAGCGCTATGCGGGTTCGCATATCGCCGATGCCACGACGACGGTCATCACCCTGCCATCCGATGAACTGAAGGGAAAGATCATCGGTAAAGAGGGCCGCAACATCAAAACACTGGAGCGGCTCACCGGTGTGGACATCATCATCGACGACACGCCGAACACCATGGTGGTATCCGGATTCGACCCTGTGCGTCGGCAAATCGCCAAAATCGCGCTGGACAAGCTTATCGCCGACGGCCGCATCCACCCGACCAAGATCGAGGAAACGGTAGAGAAGGCACGCCTGGAGATCAACGACAAGATCCGTCAGGCCGGGGAGGCGGCGCTCATCGAGTGCGGTGCCGGCATGGTGGACCCGAAGTTGGTCTACCTGCTCGGCCGGCTCGCGTTCCGCACCAGCTTCGGCCAGAACGTGCTTGTGCACTCCGTCGAAATGGCGCATGTCGCCGGCATGCTCGCCGCCGAACTGGGTGCGGACGTCATGGTCGCCAAGAAGGGTGCCCTGTTCCATGACATCGGCAAGGCGGTGGACCACGAGGTCCAGGGGACCCATGTGGAGATCGGCCGCAAGATATTGGCCAAATTCGGCATGGACGACAAGGTCATCAAGGCGATGGAGGCCCACCACGAGGAGTATCCGTACGCCTCGCTGGAATCCCGTATCGTACAGGCCGCAGACGCAATCTCCGGCGCCCGGCCGGGTGCCCGCCGAGACAGTGTCGAGATCTACCTGAAGCGTCTGGAAGACCTGGAACGGGTCGCGAACTCGTTCGACGGCGTCGAGAAGTCATACGCCCTCCAGGCGGGGCGTGAAGTAAGGGTTTTTGTGACACCCAATCGCATCGATGACCTGGCCGCATTGCAGCTTGCGCGCGATATCGCCAAGAAGATCGAGGTTGAGATGCAATATCCCGGAGAAATCAGGGTCAACGTCATCCGCGAGACCCGCGCTGTCGAATACGCTAGGTAATTCCTAGAGTTTTCCACACCCCTATTGCAAAACCCGCAGATTATGCGGATACTTGCGCATAGCCCGTCATGAACCCTAGGATTCATGCGGATATCATAGGAAAGGGGGTGCGATGAACCAATGACCGTAAAGAAAACTCAGCTGATCCAGATGCTCGCCGATAAGACCGGCGCATCGAAGAAGGACGCCGCCATGTGGCTGGAGTCTTTCGTGGAGATGATGACCGGCTTGCTCAAGAAGGGCGAGAAGATCAACATCACCGGAATGGGGATTTTCAAGGTCGCCGACCGCAAAGCGCGGGAAGGCCGCAACCCCCGCACCGGAGAAACGATCCAGATCCCGGCATCCAAGAAGCTTCGCTTCACGCCCTCGAAGGTGATGAAGGAAGCCGTGATGAACAAGTAGTCCGTATTGGTTCTAGAGCCAAACAGAAAACCCCGCAATATTGCGGGGTTTTCTGTCGTCGGAGCGGGATAGGGGAATTGAACCCCTGTCTTCACCTTGGAAGGGTGACGTAATACCGTTATACCAATCCCGCGTTTTCGACTGTCGGGCCGCTGGGAATCGAACCCAGTCACCGTGCACCCAAAGCACGTGTACTACCGGTATACGACGGCCCGCCTGAATTCTCAATCGGTGCCCCCGCGAGGAATCGGACCTCGATACCCAGCTTAGAAGTCTGGAGTTCTATCCATTGAACTACAGGGGCGGCCATATTTTAGCATATTTTCAACGTCTGGGCAAAATGTTAGCATAGTGCGATGGCATCGGATTTCTCTTGGGTCACCTGGGAAGAGAAGGACATCAGAACCGCTGCAGAAGCGGCTCTTTCCGCCAAACGCATCGCACTTGAGGCGGTGAAGGCTGTCGCTGCGGGCCAGCGGACGTTCGAGAACACCGTCGCGGCGCTGGAGCGGTCATCCGATGACGTTTCCGATCTCCTTCAGATCCTGGACGTCATCGTGAACGTACACACTGACGGGCATATCCGCGATATCGCGCAGAGCACCGTTGATCATCTTAATGCCGAACTCGTCGGTATGGAATATGACCGTGACCTGTGGAACGCGATGCAAGAGTGGCTGAAAACCGGTGAACATGAACGAATGTCGGGACCCGATCTGAAACTCGCCGACGACATGCTCCGCGATATGCGTCGGATGGGATTCGGACTGGATGACGCTTCATTCGCCGACCTCAAGGCGCGCACCAGCGAGCTCAAGCGGCTGGAGAACGAGTTCGAGAAGTCGATCAACGATTGGGACGATCACATCGAACTGCCGCGGGAACGGCTCGGCGGCCTTCCCGAGCGGTACATCGAGGGCCTTCGGCGCACTCCCGCAGGCCTCTACATCGTTTCACTGCAGTATCCGGAGCTGTTCCCGTTCATGGAGCTCGCGGAAGACGACGAGGCGCGTAAGGAACTTGCAGCGAAGAACCTCCGGAAGGGCGGCGAGGAGAATCTGGAGCGTCTGGTGAACATGCTCCGGTTGCGTCAGACCATCGCCGGCATGCTCGGTTACCGGACCCATGCGGACTTCGCCGAGGAAGTGCGGATGTCCGGCAACGCCCGTACCGTGCGGGAATTCCTCGGACACATCATGACCGCACTCGAACCGGTCGCGCATCGCGAGCTGGCCGCGATGGTCGCGTACAAATTCCATTCATCGAATGCGGAGAAACCCGCACCGGTCGGACATCATGAGATCGCGTACTGGACCCACCGGATGAAGAAGGATTTCTTCGGACTCGATTCTGAGGCGTTGAAGGAATATTTTCCTCTCGCACGGGTCATTGAGGGGATGCTGGCGATGTACCAAGAGCTCCTGGGCCTCACATTCGCGCCCGCCGACGTTCCGGTATGGCATCCTGATGTCACAGCATACCGCGTCACCGATGCGGCCAGTGGAGCCGAACTCGGACACTTCTTCCTCGATCTCCATCCGCGCGCAGGGAAGTACGGACACGCAGCCGCATTTCCGGTGACCTTGGACCGCCGGCCGGTCGTCGCGTTGGTCTGTAACTTCCCGTATCCGACCCGATCAAATCCTGGCCTCCTGAGCCATGATGAAGTCGAGACACTCCTGCACGAATTCGGTCACTGCATGCATGCGATCGTGTCCGGCGGTCCGTGGCGGCGGCAGAACGGGTTCGGTGTCCCGTTGGATTTCGTGGAGGCGCTCTCGCAGATATTCGAATATTGGGCGTGGGATGAGCGATCGCTCGCCCGGCTCTCAGGACATTTCCAGACGGGCAAGCAGTTGCCGCATGACCTGTTCGAGAAATTGTCCGCAACACGGAAGTTCCGCCAGCCGAGCTACTACCTCGCACAGGCGGTTCGGTCACTCTATGATTTGGATATGCACGATCGGCCGACGGATACGCCCGTCGAGGCATCCCATCTCGCGCAAATGTACCGTGATATGCGACTCGTCCATGAGCACATCGATCTGCCCGATGACTCGATCTTCGCCGCCGGGTGGTCCCATTTAGCGGATTATGATGCCGGATATTACGGGTACCTCTGGAGCAAGGTATATGCCGCGGACCTGTTCACAAAATTCTTCTCGAACCCCCTGGATTCGACGATCGGCAGACGCTACCGGGATACGGTCCTCGCACCAGGCGCATCCAAGCCCGAAAAAGCATTGGTGCACGATTTCCTCGGTCGCGATCCTTCACAGCGGGCATTCTTCGTAGAATTGGGTATACAATAACGCCATGTATCTCATCGGAAACGAAGGGTTCGACGACTTCACGCTGCTGGACTCCGGTGACGGCTATCGGCTGGAAAGGTGGGGCACCTACACGCTCGCGCGGCCGGACCCGCAGACGATCTGGCAGAGAACGACACCGGATGCATGGGAGAAGGCGGATGCCGTCTTCGAGGATGACCGGTGGACGATGCGCCGCGAACTTCCCGAATATTGGGACATGAAGTTCCATGACCTGAAGCTCCGTGTCCGTCCGATGAACTTCAAGCACACGGGTGTGTTCCCTGAGCAGGCCGCGAATTGGTCCCTGATGGGGGACCGGCTGGCAGGACTCGAGCGGCCGCGCGTGTTGAACCTCTTCGCCTACACGGGCGCGGCGACGATGTGGCTGACCAAGCGCGGCGCGTTCGTCACGCATGTGGACGCGTCCCGTCCCGCCATCGGCTGGGCCAAAGACAACCAGGAACTCAACGGCTTGGAACCTGAATCCGTGCGGTGGATGTTGGAGGATGCGGTCGCGTTCGTGAAGAAAGAAGTGAAACGGGGAGCGCAGTATGAAGGCATCCTCATGGATCCGCCGTCGTTCGGCCACGGACCGACCGGCAAGGTGTGGAAATTCAACGAGCATATGCCCCGTCTGCTCGCGGACTGTGTCACGTTACTGTCGCCGACCGCGCGCTTTCTCATCATCAACGCCTATGCAACGAACACTTCCGAGCTTGCCATCAGGAATCTGCTCGAAGATGCGATACAGCACCGCACCGGTGTCATCGAAGCGGGCCAACTCTGTCTGAAGCAGGTGAGCGGCCGCCTGCTCTCCACCGGTATTTTCTCGCGATGGACATCATAGGAACGCTGTACCGAATTATCGTAAAACCGGTCTTTTTCAGGATGGATCCTGAAGCCGTACACGACCGCGTCACCCGATTGGGCGTGATGTTGGGCGCGGTCGCACCGCTCCGTGCATTGACGCGCGCAGTGCTCACATATGACGATCCGATGCTTGTTACGACCGTCGCCGGCATCCGCTTCCCGAACCCGGTCGGACTTGCGGCGGGATTCGACAAGAACGCGCGGCTGCTGAACGTCCTTCCCGACGTCGGATTCGGATTCGCCGAAGTGGGCAGCGTGACCGGGATGCCCTGCACCGGAAACCCACGGCCGCGGCTCTGGCGTCTGAAGAAATCCGAATCGCTGGTCGTCTACTATGGGTTGATGAACGACGGTGCGGACGTCATCGCCGGACGGCTGCGCGGCGTGCCGCTGCGCTTCCCGGTGGGCATTAGTGCGGCGAAGACGAACAGTCCCGCCACCGCCGAACCCGAGGCGGCCATCACCGACTATGTGCATGTCATCGACGCGTTCCGCGGCATCGGGGATTACCTTACCGTGAACATCAGTTGTCCGAACGCGTTCGGCGGAGAACCGTTCACCGACCCGCTGCTCCTGGACCGCCTCCTGGGCCGTGTCGATGAGCATGCCGACAAGCCCGTGTTCTTGAAGCTTGCGGTCGACCTGAAACACGAGCAGATGGACGCGCTCATCGACATCTGCTCCCGTCATCGGGTGACGGGATTCGTCTGCAGTAACCTGACGAAGAACAGGACGAACCATCGTATCCACGACCCCATCGTGCCCGATGTCGGCGGCATTTCCGGCCGCGCCGTCCAGCATCTGGCCGACGAGCAGGTGCGGTACCTGTATGCGCGGACGCACGGGAACTACCCCATCATCGGCGTCGGCGGCATCTTCACCGCCGAGGACGCATACCGGAAGATCCGGCTCGGCGCGTCGTTGGTGCAGCTCATCACCGGCATGATCTTCCGCGGACCCCAGCTGGTCGGTCAGATCAATAGGGGGCTCGCCGCGCTGCTCCGGAAGGACGGATTCGCATCGGTCGCCGACGCGGTCGGCGTGGACAATGAGGTCTGATTTCGGTATAATGCGCCCTGTCGGTGCACGGATGGGATCTATGGTGAAATGGTATCACAGCGCCCTGTGGAGGCGCGGTCGAGGGATCGAAACCCTCTAGATCCCCCACGATATGGTACAGTGAGTGGAACCTATGACGACTCGCACGACGCCCGGTCCCGAGTTCTTCCTCGAAGCGCAGCCGCGCATCCTTGCGTTGGCGCAACGGTTCGATGACCTGAAGAATCCGGCCATCATCACGGACCCCGACGCGAACATCATCTGGACGAACCGTGCCATCCTGGAACGGACGGGTTTTTCGCGCGAGGAAGCCCTTGGCCGCAACCCGGCGGCGTTGTGGGGCGGTCAAATGCCTAAGGAGTTCTATGAATGGATGTGGCACACCATCAAGACGGAGAAACGCGTATTCGTCAACAAACTGGTCAACCGCAACAAGCTCGGAAAGAAATACTGGCAGTACATCTATATCGCGCCGATCCTGGATGCGACGGGGAATATCCGGTATTTCATCGCATTCGAGTTCGATGCGGAAAATCCGACGGAGGAAGAGTTGTTCGTCAATAAACTTGCTCCGGCGATGGATGCGCAGCAGTCGGATCCGTCCAGGGCGCTGACCGCATTCTTGTCGCTCGTACAGGTCGGCGGTGAGTCAGCCGATGTCAAAGGTCTCGTCGGCCTTGTCCGGGAACTCGTGACGGCCGTAGCCAAACAGAAATGATGTCCGATGACGAGAAGAAATTCGTCGCTTTTTGGGTCTCCGCGTTCGCGGTGACGGCCGGCGTGTGGGCATTCGCTCTCCACTGGCTTTGGGTGCATATCGTATAGAAAGCCCCGTCGATGTGACGGGGCGGACCGCTACTCCAACGCTTCCTGGCAGGCGATACAACGGCTGGCGAACGGCAAGGCGAAGAGCCGGCTTACCGCGATGTCATTGCCGCAGTCGACGCACACGCCGTACGTGCCGGCGCCCATGCGTGCCAGCGCCTGCATGACGCGGCGGATGGTGACGCTCGCTTCGTCCGCAGTCGCCGCGCTCACCGTCAGGTCGGTTTCCCGCTGGACCCCTTCGAACACGTCGCCGACGTCGCGGCGCTCGCTCGTGGATTCCACGATGATCGCGAGGCGTTCCCTGCGCTTCCGTTCGGCTGCGTCCAGCATCGCTCTGAGGCGGGAACGAAGATCCGTCTCGTCCGCATACGTCAGGGCCACAGACACCTCCGATAACAATATAACACGAGAATAATTTTGCGTCAATTCTCAGTCGTATGGGAAATGTGCTATTTTGTGGCCATGACGCACCAGGAGATACGCGAGAAGTTCAGGAATTTCATGGAATCCCACGGCCACACATGGGTCGCTTCGTCTTCACTGTTGCCCGACGACCCGTCGGTGTTGTTCACGACGGCCGGGATGCAGCAGTTCAAGCCGTACTACACGAACCCTGCGATGGCGCCCGCGAAGAACGTCGCTTCCATCCAGAAGTGCGTCCGGACGTCCGACATCGATGAAGTCGGCGACGAAAGCCACCTGACGTTCTTCGAAATGCTCGGTAATTTCTCCTTCGGCGGTTATTTCAAGGACGAGGCCATCAGGCTGGCGTACGACTTCATCACGAGGGAGATGGGTTTGACCATCGACTACGTATCAGTATTCGGCGGCGAAGACACTGTTCCCGCCGACGATGACTCTGAACGCATCTGGAAGGCGCTCGACCCATCCATCGAAGTCCGGAAAGCCGGGCGTGCCGATAACTTCTGGGGTCCGACAGGGGATGAAGGCCCCTGCGGTCCGACGACCGAAGTGTATGTGAACGGCATCGAGATCTGGAACATCGTGTTCAATCAGTACTTCCAGACGAAGGAGAAAGAATTGCGGCTGCTGGAGACGCCCGGCATAGATACCGGCATGGGTCTGGAACGTCTCGCCATGGTCGTGCAGGGCAAGGCGAATATCTATGAGACTGACCTGTTCCCGAATCACCCGACCGACCGGGCCGGACGTATCATTGCGGATCATTCCCGCGCGATCGTCGCATTGATCGCCGAAGGGCTCGAACCGTCGAATAAAGACCGCGGGTACGTGCTCAGGCGGCTCATCCGCCGGATCGTCACACTCGAATACATGGCGGGACGCTCGGATGTCGACCTTGGCCCGGTGTACGAACAAGAAAAACAGAAATTCCTGAAGACGCTCGGGACGGGAATCAAGGAACTCGGCCGCGTCGCCGAAGTAGATGCCGCAGTGGCATTCAGGCTCTATGAGAGCTACGGGCTGCCGTACGAAGTCATCAAGGACATCGCGGGTGCCAGGGCCGGGTCACTGACGCGCGGGGCATTCGATGAGAAGTTCAAAGAACATCAGGCGAAGTCACGTGCGGGTGCGGAGAAGAAGTTCGGCGGGCACGGGCTCTTGTTGGACACCGGAGAGTTGAAAGCCGGGAATCCGGAGGAACTGCAGAAGGTCACGCGCCTGCACACGGCGACGCACTTATTGCATGCGGCGCTGCGCGAGGTCCTCGGCACCGAGGTGCATCAGGCGGGCTCGGACATCACTCCGGAGCGCACACGGTTCGATTTCACGTTCCCACGTAAACTCACCGATGAAGAGAAAGCCGCGGTGGAGGAGATCGTCAACGATGCCATCAAGCGCGACCTCGCGGTGAACATGGTCACGCTGCCGAAACAGGAAGCCGAAGGGACCGGCGCCCTGTTCTTCTTCAAGGAGAAATACCCTGACCCGGTGAACGTATACTACGTCGGTCCGGACATGCTCAACGCGTTCTCCAAGGAGTTCTGCGGCGGTCCGCACGTGACGCACACGGGCGAGATCGGCCGTTTCACCATCACCAAGGAAGAATCGGTCTCCGCCGGCGTCCGGCGTATCCGCGCCGTAATTTCCTGACCATGGTCCACGGATTCTGGGACGAATTGCCACGGCCGTTCTTCGTGCTGGCGCCGATGGCCGATGTCACCGATGCGCCGTTCCGTGCCATCGTCACCCGCTGCGGACGTCCCGACGTGTTCTACACCGAATTCGTGTCGGCGCACGGTTTGGCGTCCGTCGGCCGCGCGCGACTGCTGCAGGATCTGACGCTTACCGCGTCCGATCATCCTATCGTCGCTCAATTCTTCGGTACAGAACCCGAATACATGCATGCCGCTGCCGTGACCGCGCGCGACCTCGGCTTCGACGGCGTAGACATCAACATGGGATGTCCCGACCGCGCCGTCGTCAAACAGGGCGCCGGTATCGCGTTGGCCAAGGATCCGGGCCGTGCGCGCGAGCTCATCGCCGCACTGCGGGATGGCGCCGGCGATCTACCGGTCGTGGTGAAGACGCGTCTCGGATTGTATGCGACCGACGAAATGGATACGTGGATTCCAGCGGTTTTGGCGGCAAAGCCCGACGTGCTCGTCGTGCACGGTCGGACGATGAAGGAAATGAGCGCCGTTCCCGCGCATTGGGACCTCATCGGTCGCGCGGCGGCGATGGCGCACGATGTCGGTGTCTTGTGCGTCGGCAACGGTGACATCATGAGCCGACTCCAGGGACAGTCACTGGCGCGCGAGCACGGCGTCGACGGTCTCATGGTCGGCAGGGGAATATTCCACGACCCGTGGATGTTCAGTCCGGACGTGCGGGAACATACGCCGGAAGAACGCATCGCCCTGCTCCGAGAGCACATTGACCTATGGCTGGCGCAGTGGGATGGCATCAAGTCGTTCGCCCTGATGAAGAAATTCTTCAAGATGTACATATCCGGCTGGCCCGGCGCGGCAGAACTGCGCGCGCAGTTGATGGAAAAGAAGAGCGCGGACGAAATCCGCGCTCTGATGGCTGTTCACGCCTGACCGAGCTTGTCCTTGGGGAGATCCCGGGCGAGGTGCTCCGCGGTGCGCAGCTCCTCGGGTTCGGGATGCTCGTCGACCATGCAGCTGTACTCCATGAGGAACACGAAGTCGGCCTCGGTCATGCTGACGGGAACGCCGCTGACGATCGAGAACCCGAACGCATCGAGCGAGAACGCATCGGTCGTCCACGACATGCTGCCCTGTCGCAGCGAGACCGCATACCGCACCGTGCCCGTCTCTCGGTCGACGACGGAGAGCGCGATGGAGTCGACGGCGACGCCCGCACGCTGCAGCATCCGTACCGCGAACTCCGGTCCGAGGTACGGTTCCCCCGGGTTGAAGAAGATGTCCGCGAGCGTCTGGAAGAACTGCTCCCGCAGTCGGATCGTGCAACGGCGCGATCCGCCGACTTCGTCGAAGACCGCGATACGGTCATTCTCTTCACCGGCGAACAACACGAGCTTGACTCGCACTTCTTCCATGGGACCTCCCCGAAAAGAACGTGCCACGATGGTAACGCAGGAGCCGTTTCTTTGCTATACCTAAAGGGTGCCCACGACACCGCGATTCGAAGAACTCTACCGGCAGCTCAATGACCGCCAACGCGAGGCGGTCGATGCCATCGACGGTCCGGTCATGGTCGTGGCGGGACCGGGGACGGGCAAAACCAGCATTCTGACGCTCCGTATCGCCAATATCCTTGCGCGCACCGACACGCCGCCTGATGCCATCCTGGCGCTCACGTTCACTGAATCGGGTGCCGCTGAGATGAAGGGACGATTACGCGACATCATCGGTCCTGATGCGTACCGCGTCGCCATCACGACGTTCCATTCGTACTGTAACCGCATCATCCAAGACTATCCCGAATCGTTCGGCGCGATGGCCGGCGCGGCATCACTGACCGATGCCGATCAGGCGGTCCTGTTGCAGCACCTCATCGATACCACCGACGGTCTGGAGCTGTTGCGGCCGGTGAATGCGCCCGACCTGTATCTGAAAGCGGTCCTCGGTGCCATCAATACCCTGAAGCGTGAAGGCATGGCGCCTGGACAGTTGACGTCCTTGGCTGATGCCGAGGATTCACGCATCAATGCAGCGGACGATCTCTACCATGAGAAGGGCACCTACAAGGGGAAGATGAAGGGTGCGTATCAGGAGCGGTTGAAGCAGAACGCGAAACTGCGGGAGCTCGTCCGCCTCTACGCCCGGTATCAGGAAGCGCTGCGCACCCGAGGATTGTATGACTACAGCGACATGGTCATGGAAGTCGCGCGGGCACTGGAGTCCGATGAACAGCTGCGTCTGACCCTGCAGGAACGGTATCAGTATCTGTTGGTGGACGAGCATCAAGACACCAACAACGCGCAGAACAAAGTCATCGAACTGCTCGCTTCGTTCTGGGAACGTCCGAACCTGTTCGTCGTCGGCGACGCGAAGCAGGCGATCTACCGGTTCCAGGGAGCATCGCTGGAGAACTTCCTGTATTTCAAGCGGCTCTATCCGGACGTGAAGCTCATCGAACTCGAACAGAACTACCGATCGAGCCAGCTCATCGTCGATGCCGCCGAAGACATCCGTCCGAGCGGTACCGTCGCTCTTCAGGCTCGCGCAGGATTGGACGACCGACCCATCTCACTGTTGACGCTCCAGACTCCCGACGTCCAGTACTGGACGGTCGCATCCGATATCGCCCGGCGCATCGCCGCAGGTACGGCACCCGAACGGATCGCCGTCCTGTCTCGTGACAACGCCGACGCGGTGGCGTTCTCGGTATATTTGTCGAAACTCGGTCTTCCGTTCTCGTTGTCGACGCAACAGGAACTGACCGCCGACCCATACGTGCATCAACTCGTCCGCATCCTCGACGCGGTGCGTGATTTCGGCCTCCCTCAGCCGCTTCTGGAAGCGCTCCATGCGCCGGTGCTCGGCGTGGACCCGTTGGATGTCTACAAGTTGACCGAGTTCTGCCGCTCGGGACGTAACCCGTACGACGTCATGCGTTCGCCGGCGCTTCTCCATCAGGCCGGTATCGACGATGCTGACCGCTTGCGCACCGTGGCCGGGTTATTGGGCTCATGGTCCAGATCCGCATCTCAACCGACGGCCGGTGCCGCACTGGAAGCCATCGTGTCGGAATCCGGGCTCCTGTCGGCCATCGTCGCATCGCCGGAGGCTCCCGAGACGCTCGCCCGCCTGCACGTCCTGTACGACATGCTCAGGTCCCGGGTCCTCCGTGACCGCGACTGCACACTGGCGCAATTCACCGATCATCTGCGTTTTTTGCGTGATCGGGGCATCGTATTGAACTCCGGTGCCGGTCAACTGATGCCCGGACGGGTGCGGGTCATGACCGCTCATAAGAGCAAAGGCCTCGAATTCGACTACGTGTACATCATTGATGCGGTCGACGGCCACTGGGGTTCACGACAGCGGCGGCAGCTCATCCGGCTGCCGGGCATGGAAGTGAGCGGTGATGATGAGGAACGGAACCTGTTCTACGTCGCGCTGACGCGGGCGAGACGCGAAGTCATCATCAGTTACAGCAAGCGTGACGCCGACGGCGCCGAACAGCTGCCGGCTCGGTATTTGACGGATATCGAACCTTCGTTGGTCGCTCATATCGATACGGCGCCCCTGGAGCATGCTTGGATGAAGGACGGTTCCATCCGTTTCAGCCCCGCACCTGCACCGGTCCCCAGGAGCGCTGACCGTGAATTCCTTGTCGGACTGTTCGAGCGACAGGGATTGTCCGTTACGGCGCTCAATAACTACCGTGCCTGTCCATGGCGGTATTTCTATACGAACCTCGTCCGTATTCCGGAAGCACCCGTCTTCGCACTGATGTACGGCAATGCCGTCGATCGTGCGCTGCAGGAGTACTTCGACCGTTTCGTGCAACATGGGTCGCCCGGCTCACGGGACGATCTCATCGCCTTGTTCGAGGGGTTCATCCGCCATCAGGCATTGCAGACGACCGACTTGGATGTTGCATCAGCGCGCGGCAGGAAAGCATTGGCGGGATATTTCGACCGGTACCATGAAGAGTGGCACCCGAACATCATCAACCAGCTGCGCATCCCTGCGATCGAACTCGCCGACGGAACGCTCGTCAACGGCAAGATCGACAAAGTGGAGTTCCTGGATGCATCCGGACTCGTACGCGTCGTGGATTACAAGACCGGCACACCGAAGTCGCGCAACCAGATCAGCGGCGCCGTGAAGGACGGGGATGGCAACTATCTGCGTCAGCTCACGTTCTACAAGTTGCTCCTGGACCGATGGCAGAACGGGAAGTACCGGATGCATGAAGGGGTCATCGACTTCGTCGAGCCGGACGTACGCGGAAAATATCACCGCGAGGTGTTCAATATCCCGTCTTCATCGGCGCTCGCCCTGGAAGGGGACATCATGCATGCCGCGGACGAGATCCGCTCTCTTGCGTTTTGGGACCGGTATTGCGGTGACCGTACGTGTCGCTACTGCAGCCTCCGTCGGCTGATGCGGGTATGAAAAGGGGAGGCGGATGCCTCCCCGGATGATGTCAGCGGATTTCGAATTCTCGGTGGGCACGCTCGAGGCGGTCGGCCAGCTCCTGCTCGGAGATCCCGGCGAGCCGCCTGCGCACCTGCTGCGCATCGGCGACGCTCCGGATCAGAACCGCGCATGCCGCGACGCTGGTCGCCCCGACGGCGATGATACCGAAAATCTTGCCGACGAAGAACAGTCGCTGTTTCATCTGAGCCTCCATGGCTATCGTAGCATAGTTTTTCGATAAGGTCAATAAACCTTCCTATGTGCACAGACGTAGGGGTATACATGGCGATACCAATGATATATAGTGAATAGGAACTGCTATGGCCGGCATCAAGATAATCAATATCCTGAAGGACGACTCCTTGGCTGATATTCTGGATGTTTTCCGGTCCGCACCTGCCGGCGAAGTGATTTTCGTCCTGCCGAAGAACGGGAAGATATTCCGTTCAGACGACCATTTCGCCGCTTTTGCCGGTGAAGCGTCATCTGCCGGCAAGACGATCTCGATCCTGACCACGAACTCGGACATCGCCGCCCGGGCACGGGCTCACGGGTTCAATGTCATGGTATCCGCAACGACCAAGCGGGTACGCAAACCGAAGGCCGTCACTGCGGCGACCTATCCACCGCCGTCCGATCCGGAAATCCAGGACCCGAGCGAGGATGCGTTCGAGGAGGACGTGCCGCTGACCTCCGATGAACGGCAGCAGGTGACATCTCCGGATGATGCCGATGCCGAGAGCGATATCGTTCCGGGATTCCATGTGGAAGGGACCGAGGGAGAAGAACCGGTCACCAATCAGGAGGTGGAAGCGGATGCGGACCTCGCAATGGTCCGGACCAAAAAACCGGCCACGGCCGTATCGCCGACCGAGGACAGCTTCGATTACATCGATAAGGTATGGCGCGATCGTGCGGCACAGCAGGGGACGATCGTCCCACGGCCGCGGTCATCCCCGCTCCGCCGGCTGCGATTCCCGGGAGCATCTATCGCGTGGTTGACGCGAAAGACCGTCATCGCACTCCTGATCGGCGCGGTGCTCATCGTGGGCATCGTCGTATACCTGACCGCAGGCTCCGCGGTCATCGCGGTCGCCCCTGCCAGCCAGCCCGTGGATGAGCACATCGCCGTCTCGGTGTCCGGTTCGATCGCTTCCGTCGACGCTACGTTCGGAAACCTTCCGGGGCAGCTCCTGGAGATGTCCAAATCCGCTACGCACAGCGTCGCCGCGACCGGTTCGCGCGATGTCGCGTCCAAAGCGAAAGGAACGCTCACAGTGTACAACGGATACTCTTCGACGCCGCAGACGCTCATCGCGACGACACGGTTCACCGCACCGAACGGGCTGGTATTCCGCACGCTGTCCACGGTCACGGTCCCCGGCTCCACCGTCGTCAAGGGAAGCGCCGTCCCGGGCAGTGTCACGGTGAGCGTCATCGCCGATAAGCCGGGTACCGATTACAACATCGCCGCCGGGAAGTTCACCATCGCCGCATTCGTGGAGAAGGGCGACACCGACCGTGCGGCCAAGATCTATGGCGTCTCGACGGCACCGATGTCCGGTGGCGCCAACGGTCCGTCAGCGGTCGTGACCCAAGCGGATTACGACGCCGCGAAGACCGCCGCGACGTCCGATGTCGCAGCGCTCATCGCCGATGCTCTGAAATCACAGACCGGCGGCATGCGCATCGCCGACGACGCACCCGGAAGCACACCGACCTTCACGTCGGACGCTCAGCCTGATGACGCGGCGGCCTCGGTATCGGTGACGGCCACGGTGACGCTCAAAACCGTCGCGTTCCGTCAGGCGGATCTGGACAAGCTCATCGCCGACACCATCCTGCGCAAGGACCGCCTGAACGTTCAGGCAGACCAACTGACCGTGAAACTCAGCAATGTCGCGTACGATGATACCCTGCAGAAGCTCACGTTCACCGCGGATGTGACCGGCAACGGCTATGACCCGGTGGATGCCGCCGGACTGGCGACGGCGGTCAAAGGCATGGATACCGCGGCATTCCAGCAGTACGTGGGGGGCCGCGACGACATCCAGCAGGCGACCCTGACGCTCCGGCCCTTCTGGGTGAGCCATTTACCCGCTGATACCGCCCGTATCCAGGTCGACTTCGTGGAGCGTTGACAGGGAGCGCGCACTCTGCTAGGATATCCTCCGGTAGTTGCATCCCTATTGAACGACCAAAAGAAAGATAAGACGGTCGGGACGGTCATCGAGGCCCTCCCTGACACCACCTTCCGCGTCCAGCTCGAGGACGGCACCGTAGTGCTGGCCTACTTGGCGGGGAAGATGCGCCTGCGCTACATCAAGGTCCTGGTGGGAGACAAGGTCACCATCGAAGTCTCTCCCGACCGTGCGCGCGGCCGCATCGTATATCGCAATTGAAAGTCCGCGCATCCGTAAAACCCATTTGCAAGAAGTGCAAGATCGTACGCCGCGGCAAGCGGTTGTATTGCCTGTGCGTCATCGCCAAACATAAGCAGCGTCAGGGCTAATTCCACGCTCATGCCTCGTATTTTCGGAGTCACAATCCCGGACGACAAGAAGATCCTCTTCTCCCTCCCGTACCTCTACGGGATCGGTCCGTCGAACGCGGCCATCATTTTGAAATCAGCCGGCATCGATCCCGACAAGAAAGCCAAGGACCTGACCGCCGAAGAGCTGGGCAAGATCCAGAAGATCATCGAACGGAACTACAAGACCGAGGGGGACCTGCGCAAGGAAGTCGCTACGAACCAGAAGCACAACCGCGAACTGGGCACCTGGAAGGGGCTCCGCCTGGCGCGCCGTCTGCCGGTCCACGGCCGCACGCGCACCAACAGCCGCACGACCCGCGGCAACGTCCGTAAGACGATGGGCTCCGGCCGCATCAAGTCCGACGCCAAGACATAACCATGGGCAAGAAACGCATCATCACCAAGGAAGGGGACCAGACCGAAGCCGCCGCAGCGGCGCCCAAGAAGACGGCCAAGAAGCAGGTCCTCAACGGGATCGTGCACATCACGATCACGTACAACAATACGCTCATCGCGGTCACCGACCTGACGGGCAACGTCATCGCGTTCTCCAGCGCGGGACTGCTCGGGTTCAAGGGCTCCAAGAAGACCACGCCGTACGCCGCGAACCTCGTCGCCAAGGACGCCATCGAGAAGGCCAAGCGCTTCGGCCTCACCAACGCCCGCATCGTCATCAAAGGCGTCGGTCCGGCGCGTGAATCGGCCATCCGCGGCACCGCCGGCACGGGACTGAACATCACTTCGCTCATGGATTCGACACCGGTGCCGCACAACGGCGTCCGCGCGCCGAAGCCCCGCCGCGTCTAACTATGTCACGCTACACCGGTCCAAAAGAGAAGATCGAACGACGCCTGGGCGAGAAACTCGGCCTCAAGGGCGAGCGTTCGGCCGGCCCCAAAGCGGCCATCGTACGCCGCCCGTACCCGCCGGGACAGCACGGCCCCAGCCGCCGTCCCCGCAAGATGTCCGAGTTCGGCATGCAGCTGCGCTCCAAGCAGAAGGTGCGCGCCATGTACCGCCTCACCGAAAAGCCGCTGAAGTCCCTGGTGAAGCGCGCATTGGAGGTCAAAGCGACGTCGCCGTTCATCACGGTCATCCGCTCCCTGGAATCGCGCCTGGACAACGTCGTCTTCCGCATGGGCGTCGCGCAGTCGCGCGACCAGGCGCGCCAGCTGGTCAACCACGGGCACATCACCCTGAACGGCACACGCGCCAAAACCCCGTCCATCACCGTCCGCATCGGTGACGTCATCGGTGTCCGCGAGAAGTCCAAAGCCCTGCCGTATTTCTCGACCCTGATGCCGCGTTGGTTCCCGAAGACCGTCGCGCCTTCGTGGCTGTCCGTTGACCACGCCGCAGTGACCGCCACCGTCAAAAGCGAACCGGTGCCGGAAGAGTCGGGCGTGCAGACCGCCGACGTGCAGGCCATCATCGAATACTATTCCCGTTAACTAACCGGCGCTCATCGCGCTGTCGGCCGCCAGCCACCGACCTGTAACCTCCTCATCTGGCGTCCGCACCGCGACAAGCTCCACCCGTAATGATCCAGCTCCCCGATCCCATCAAGGCAGTGAAGAAGGAAGGGAACCGCGCGGTGTTCGACATCAGTCCGCTGATGCCGGGTTTCGGCGCGACCGTGGCGAACCCGCTGCGCCGCGTCCTGTTGTCGTCCCTGGAAGGGGCGGCCATCGTGTCCATCAAGATCAAGGGCGTGGACCACGAGTACGGCGCCATCGCCGGCGTGCAGGAGGACATCATCCAGATCATCCTGAACCTCAAGAAGATCCGCTGCCGCTCGTACTCCAACGACCCGGTCATCATGACCCTGTCGGCCAAGGGCGAGGGCGCGGTCACGGCGGCCGACATCGTCACGTCCAGCGACGTGGACATCGTCACGCCGACCCAGCACATCTGCACCCTGACCGACAAGAAGACGACCCTGGAGATGGAACTCACGGTCAAGAAGGGCCGCGGCTACGAATCCGTCGAGGAACTCCAGAAGGAGAAGCTCCCCATCGGCGTCATCGCCATCGACGCCATCTACTCGCCCGTGCGTCTGGTGAACTTCACCGTGGACGACATGCGCGTCGGCCAGCGCATCGACTACAACCGCGTCACGATGGAAGTGGAGACGGACGGCACAATCCAGCCCGAGCAGGCGGTCAAGGAAGCCGCCGGCATCCTCAAGGACCACTTCGAGCTCATTTCGGCCATCGCGGTCCCCGAGGCGGAAGCCAAGCCGGCGAAGGCCGCAAAGCCGAAGCCTGCCCGCGCAGGCGGGAAGGTTGCCAAGAAAGCAAAAAAGTAGTATCCTACAGCGCTCATGAAACGCGGCAACGTACGAAAATTCGGTCGGCAGTTCCAACAGCGCAAAGCCCTCATCAAGGGCTTGTTGACGTCGCTCGTGGAGCACGACCGCATCCGCACGACCGAAGCCCGCGCCAAGACGCTCAAAGTCGCCGCCGACAAGCTCGTCACGACCGCCAAGAAGGGGACGATGGCGTCACGTCGGCTGCTCTTGCGCGACGTGGGCACCAAGGCCGCCACGAAGCTGTTCCGTGACATCGCGCCCCGCTACGCCGGCCGCAGCGGCGGCTACACGCGCGTCCTGCACATGGACGCCCGCACCTCGGACGCCGCGCGCATGGCGCTCATCGAATTCGTCAAGTAATACCATGAGCACCCTCCACGAAATCGACGCGACGGGGCAGTCATTGGGACGCATGGCGTCCCGCATCGCCACGCTGTTGCGCGGCAAAGACAAAGCGACCTACGAGCCGCGCGTCACGCCGGACGTCAAAGTCGTGGTCCACAACCTCGACAAGATCGAGTTCAAGGGCACCAAGGAGTCCAGCATGATCCACTACCGGCACTCGGGATTCCACGGCGGACTGTACGCCGCGACCCTGGGCGAGCGGTGGGCCAAAGACAAGAAGGCGGTGTTGCGCCGGACCGTCCGCGGCATGCTGCCCGAGAACCGCAGCCGCGACCGGCTTCTGCGCAACCTGACCGTCAAATAACCATGGAACCCACCGCACCCACAACCTTCGTCGACCGCGTCACCACCGAGGATGAGGACTTGGACCTCGGACCCATCACGCCTGAAGTCCTTCCCGCCGGCGCCACCGAGAAATACTTCGAAGCCGTCGGCCGCCGCAAGCAGGCCGTCGCGCGGACAAGGCTCATGACGCGCAAGTCCGGCGACGAGACCAAGGGCGAGTCCGCGCTGATCATGGTCAACGACAAGGACTACCGCGAGTACTTCACCGACCGCATGCTCCAGGAGCGCGTGGAGTCCCCGCTGAAGCGCCTCAAGTCGCTCACCCGGTTCAAGGTCACCGCCCACATCGCCGGCGGCGGCATCTCCGGCCAGGCCGATGCGCTGCGCCACGGCATCTCCCGCTGTCTGGAACTGTTCGATGCGAACTTCCGCAAGCGTCTCAAGAAGGCCGGCTTCCTCACCCGCGACCCGCGGCAGGTCCAGCGCAAGATGCCGGGGCTCAAGAAGGCCCGCAAAGCCCCCCGCTGGTCAAAGCGTTAACTCTGAAAGGCCCCTTTGGGGGCCTTTCTCAAACCATGACGAACAGTCTTAACGAAGAGATTCAAGAACTCAGGACCGTTCTCTCAAAATTTGCAAAAAGCAGCGACCGATATTCATCGAAATTGGTCATACTCACGTGGGCACTCGTTTTCTTCACCCTGATTCTCGTGGCACAAGCATATCTCTCCGAGAGGAATGCAAAAGATTATGTCTCGGCTCAGAATAATATCGCCTTAAATTCACTCTTCTTCACAACAGCGAATTCGAAGATTATCGCTTCTCTAGAGAATAATCTGCCGATTCTTTCTGAACATGGTGGGAAATCATCGGATACCGATCTCGATAATTACTTAGGTACATTCGACACTATCGAGAGCGCCTTTACGCGCCAACTACTGAACGAAGCCGACTTTTGTGATTCTTTTTCGCATTATATCGATATGACATCTCGCAATAAGGAGGTTCAGAGTTATGTGGTCGCGCAGCAGAAAATCAATGCTGGCTATTTCACTAGTTTATCCGACCTTGAAACGGTGGTAACGGATAGCAAGAACCAGAATTGCCATTGAATGCTATAATGGGCGGTATGATGAACAAGAAATCGAAGCAAGATAATGAACTGTTCGCGGTGGTGTTCTGCCTCATCGCGGTCGTCATCCTGTGCAGTGCCATCGGGTACCAG
>DATKOD010000002.1:0-28972 GCA_035524755.1 Minisyncoccota bacterium | reverse complement strand
GACCGTCAGCGTAAGATGTTCGACGCGCTCGTGTCCGGCGGGTTCAATTCACGCGACGTGGAGAATGCCGCATCAGCGGTCAAAGCGGCGGTCGGCAGGCGCATCATCCGCCACAACGAGAAATTCGACGATACGATGGACACACTGTCGCGGTACCTCGGCGCACCGGTCATCATCCGCGTGCCGCACGGGACCGCGAAGACCGGTCAGATCGTCATCCGCTTCGCGTCGCAGGAACATCTCGATGAATTGGTGGGCAAAATAACCAAATAATCCATGGAACGATTTCCCGGACAACCGAGCGAACCATTGGAACACGATCTCGCGTTCGAGGTGACGAAAGAAAAGGCGTTGGAGGCATTGCAGTCGGGCAACATGGAACTCGTACGCTCATGGTACGACCAGGAAGCGGCGATAGCTGATCTGGATCCTACGGGCCGGGGGCGGACGTTGCTCGCGATCGAACTTGCGAAGCTACAGCACGCCGCCGGATACGACGATGAGGCGGTGTCCTCCTTGGACGACGCCGCGTATGACGCGGTAGGGCAGGGAGGCGAGGACCTGCTCGTGCAGATCTTCCACCTCAAGGCGGAATTTCAGAAGCGTTAGACCCAGCGGGAGTCCATCAGCCGCTCCTCGGGGGCGGTTTTGATGTTGGAGCATCCGATGCGGTGGATGGTGACGCCACGGGACACGGTAAGGTAGCCGACGATGGGAGAATCGATCGCCGGCGAGCAACACTTACCGAGTTTGTACGCCAAACCGGTGTGACCGGCGATAAGAATGCCAGATTTGGCGACGCGCACCGGCACACCGGTACCCTTAGCCGGACGTGACCGCCGGACGGCGGCTGTAACGGCGACGGGGAGCGGTTCGACGGGTGCTTCATGCTGCTTGAACCATGACCTGATATGCTTCGCCGCGTGCGTCGTGCGGACGAATCGAAGCCAGTTCTTGCTTGGCCGTTCATCCTTCACTTTCTGGATGTCCACGACATCGCCGGATTGCAGCCGGTATGTGAGCGATACGAGCTTCCCATTGACCAGCGCACCCTGGGTGCGATGTCCGAGTTCCGAGTGTACGGCGTACGCGAAGTCCACCGGCGTCGCTCCCTCGGGAAGGTCTTTGACGTCACCGTTCGGAGTCAGTGCGAAAATTCGATTCTTGAAGAAATCAACCTTAAGGTTTGCCATGCCCGCGGACGTCTTGATGTCCTTGAGCGTCGCCTTGAGCTGGTTGATCCAGGCAAGCTCCGATGCCTTTGCCGATGTGTTCTTGTGTTTGCCCTGTTCCGCGTATGCCCAGTGCGCGGCGACACCGTTCTCCGCGTGGTCATGCATGCCTGGCGTCCGGAGCTGGATTTCGGCGATACGGCCTTTCTCGCAGAATACCGATGTATGCAGCGACCGGTATCCGTTCGGTTTCGGAAGCGCGATGAAGTCCTTGACGCGTCCCGGCATCGGCTTGTAATGGGCGTGGATGGCGCCCAACGCCTCGTAGCAGGATTTCACGTCCGGCAGGATGATGCGCATCGCGACCAGGTCCAGAACCTTGTCCGGATCCATGCCGTATCGTTTGAGCTTCCGGTACAACGACCACATCCGTTTGGCACGCGCATGGATGTCCACCACGGTGATGCCCGCGGCGATCAGGTGCTGCCGGACGACGGGAGCGGCACGTTCGATATACTTGAGGCGGTCCTCGTAACGGTCTCTGACGGTGCGTTTCAGCCATGCATACTCCGTCGGGTACGCGTAGGGGAACGAGAGGTCCTCAAGTTCGCCCTTCATGCGTCCCATCCCGAGGCGGTCGGCGATCGGAGCGTAGATCTCCATGGTCTCCAGCGCCTTGCGGGTCCGTGCCGCAGGCTCCTTGTACTCGAGGGTGCGCATGTTGTGCAGACGGTCTGCGAGCTTGATCATGATGACGCGCAGATCTTCGGCCATCGCGAAGAACATCTTTTTCAGTGATTCAGTCTGGAGATCGGATTCTTTCTTGTCCCGATTCGCGCCGTGCAAGCGGATTGATTTCAATTTCGTGACGCCATCCACGAGGAACGCGACGTCGCGTCCGAATTCACGCTCAAGCTCGTCACGCGTCACCCCGCAGTCTTCCACGACATCGTGCAAAAACGCGGCGGCGACCGATGCCGCGTCGAATCCGAGGTCGGCCAGGTATACTGCGACCGCGGTCGGGTGCACGATGTACGGGGAGCCGTCGGCGCGTTTCTGGTTCCGGTGCGCGTCGCTGGCGCGCGCGAACGCTCGCCTGATGAGATCCCGGCCGTCATGGTCGTACTGCGGCAGGTCACAGATGTGCGCGATGGGATCCATTATTGACTAGAATGTGAACCAATGGTACAATTGCCATACGTTCTTGGCAATGGAGGGATAATGAAGATCCCGAGTAGGCAAGAGCTGGTCTCGGAGTTCGAACGTCTGTTCGGTGTCCGGCCGGTACCTCCGACCGGCGGTGTTTCGCAGGTTCAGCGCGCACTGGAGCAGACGATCGTCAACAACGAGCTGATGGATGTCCGCCACCAGCTCTCCCGGACGCAAGGGGAGGAGGCACGTGTCCTGCGCCTCAAGCTCGAGCTGATGATCGACGTCGCCCGGAAACTGGGCTTCAGGACTGAGCCGGTGTAACGTCAGATGCAACGTCAGTGGTGCCCGCGGTCTCTTCGGCCGCGGGCTTTTCTTTCGCGATCTTTTCGGTGTAGCGGCACTTCGGGAAATTGGAACATGCGATGAATTTGCCGAAGCGGCTCGTACGGTATACCAGTTCGCCCCCGTCCAGTGGACAAACACGGCCGACCCTCTCGACTTCTTTCTTGACCTTGTCCTCCTTGAGGACGTTCCGGCAGGTCGGGAAGTTCGAGCACGCGATGAACTTTCCGAACCGGCCGCGCTTGACCACCATCGGCGATCCGCATAGTTCGCAGGTCTTATCCGTCGTTTCCACCTCTGATGCCTTCGCTTCTTTCGCCATTTTCATCTTTTCAGTGATCTGTTCCGCGAGCGGCGTATAGAAATCCCGGACGGTCGGTATCCACTTCCGTTTGCCATTGGCGATCTCGTCGAGTTCATCTTCCAGATGTGATGTGAACTGCACATCCACGATGCGCGGGAAGTTCTCGACGAGGAAATCGTTGACCTGCATGCCGATCTCCGACGGGATGAGCGCGCGCGAACGGTCTTTCTCCACGTACTTGCGTAACAGGATGGTCGAGATGATGGACGCGTACGTCGACGGACGTCCGATGCCTTCCTTTTCCAGCATCTTGATGAGGGATGCTTCGTTGAACCGCGCGGGTGGTTTCGTGAAATGCTGCTCGGGACGCAATTCCCGGAGCGTGAGCGGTTCGCCGTCGTGGATGTCCGGAAGCTCCGCGTCCTCGACCTTCGTCGGGTAGACCTTGAGCCAGCCGTCGAAGCGCATGACCGAACCGTTTGCTCGGAACCCGTAGCGTCCTGCGGTGATGTTGATGGACGCGGTATCGAACTTCGCCTCCGTCATCTGGGACGCGAGATACCGCCGCCAGATGAGGTCATAGACCTTCAATTGTTGCGGTGACACGTCGCCCGCCAGCGATTCGGGTGTACGTGCGGGGTCGGTTGGCCGCACCGCCTCATGAGCTTCCTGAGCGCTCTTGGACTTCGTCCTGAACTTGCGCCGCGTATGATATCGGTCGCCCCACGTGGCTCCGATGAACTCCTTCGCCTTCACCAGCGCTTCCTCGGAGAGATTCACCGAATCGGTGCGCATGTACGTTATATAGCCGGCCTCGTAGAGTCCTTGCGCGAACGTCATCGTCTGGCGGCTGGAGTAGTGCAGACGCCGGTTGGATTCCTGCTGCAGCGTCGAGGTCGTGAACGGCGCATGTGGCATGCGCGTCATTTCAGTGCGCTCCACGTCGGCGACCGTCCACGATGCTCCGTTCAGTTCATTGACGATGGCCTTCGCTTCCGCCTCATTGGGGACCGCGAGCTTATCGAGCGCCGCTCCGTCCCGCGAGGCGAGCTGTGCCTCCAGGGGCGCACCGGCCGATGTGGACAATGCAGCGGTCAATGACCAGTACTCGGTCGGGATGAACGCCTGAATCTCGCGTTCGCGCTCAACGATGAACCGTAGTGCGACTGATTGAACGCGTCCCGCCGAAAGACCTCGCCAATAGCGTTTCCATAATACCGGAGAAACCTTGTATCCCACGAGACGGTCCAGGATTCGACGTGCCTGCTGTGCATCGACAAGCTGCTCGTCGATGATACCCGGATGTCCGAGCGCTTTCTTGATCGCCGTTTCGGTGATCTCGTGGAATGCGATCCGCTCGGTCGGTTTCTTGGTCTTCGGTTTGTTCAATCCCAGTGCCTGCACGAGGTGCCAGGCGATCGCCTCACCTTCGCGGTCAGGGTCGGTGGCGAGGATGACGGCATCCGCCTTGGCCGCCTCCTTCTTCAATTCGGAAAGATTCTTCTTCGCCTTGGTCGGGACGACATATTCCGGCTTGAAGTTGTGCTCCACGTCGATGCCGAGCTCGGACTTCGGCAGGTCGCGTACGTGACCATAGCTCGACCTCACGACATATTCATCGCCCAGGTACCGGGCGATGGTCTTTGCTTTCGTGGGAGATTCGACGATGACGAGCTTCATTTCAGTGCGTACGTTCCATTGCCCCGATGTCTGATGCTGCCGACGAGTTCCAGTACCGTGAGCGCCGCCATGACCGCTGACGCATCTGACGCCGCCGATGCTGCGAGCGCCTCCTGGTGCATCGGTCCGTTCTCCCGCAATAGTGCCAGTATACGCGTCTGCACGGGGTCGCATGTGGATACGACTGCTTCCGGGAGGGGAATCTGCTTCAGTTGATACGACTCCAGGATGTCGTTTGCACATGTGACCGGACGACCGCCCTGCGCGATGAGCCAGTTGGTGCCGACCGAACGCGGCCAGTAGATGGAACCCGGAACGGCGAAGACGTCGCGATCCTGGTCCAACGCGGATTTCGCGGTGATGAGTGAGCCGGAATCTTTATCCGCTTCGATTACAACGACACCACGCGAGATGCCGGAGATGATGCGGTTGCGTTGCGGGAACGTCCACGCGCTCGCCTCAAAACCCTCCGGATACTCCGATATGATCAGGCCGTCGCGCGCGAGGATGTCATGAGCGAGGGGAATGTTGGACGGCGGGCCCATCGTGTCGTCGCCGACGCCGGAGCCGAGCACCGCGATGGTCGGCCCGTGCGCATCCAAGGCGGCGCGGTGCGCGGTCGCATCGATGCCCAGCGCGAGACCCGACACGACGGTGATGCCCGCAGCGGCCAGCCCGCCGGCCACGTCGCGGCATGCCTGCGTGCCGTACTCCGATGCCTTACGGGTACCCACGACGGCCACGCAGAACGAATCCAAAAGTGCCATGTTGCCACGGCAATACAGCCGTTCCGGTGGGTCCGCGATACGATGCAAAAGCGCCGGATAGCGCCCGTCTTCCTTCTCTATGGCGGTCACGATGTCCATACTGGGGCGGAATGGTAGTCGCGCAGTATGTGTCTGTCAAATATGCCAGCGGTATCGTATCATGGATATGGCATGTATCTTTCCGTCGTCATTCCCGCCTACAACGAATCCAAACGCATCGGCCGGACCCTGGAATCGGTCGGTGCGTGGCTGGCGTCGCACGGTGGGGACGCGGAGATCATCGTCGTGAACAACAAATCCACGGATGCCACCGCGGACGTGGTCCGCGAGTTCCACCAGCGGTTCCCGTTCCTCCGTATGATCGACGAGAAGCGTCCGGGCAAGGGATATGCCGTTGCCGCCGGTATGCTATTCGCCACGGGGCGGGTGCGTTTGTTCATGGACGCCGACAACAGCACGAGCATCGAGCACCTCGAGAAAGCACGACCGTTGCTGGACGCCGGATACGATGTCGTCATCGGTTCACTCGCAGCAAAGGGTGCCCGTGTCATCCATGGCGAGCCGCCGTGGCGGGTGCTGTTGGGCAAGCTCGGCAATCTCTGGATACAATTCTGGGCGGTCCCAGGTATCCACGACACACAACGAGGATTCAAGATATTCACTGCGGCAGCCGCCAATGATATTTTCCCGAAACTTTCGATCTATGGATGGGGATTCGATGTGGAGGTACTCGCCCTGGCGCGTGCGCACGGATATCTCATCGCAGAGATTCCGGTCACATGGGACAACGATCCGAATTCGACCGTGAATTTCTGGGCATACCCGAAGGTTCTGATAGACACGGTCCGTATCGGCATCAATCGCATCCGCGGACGGTACCGCACGTGACCATGGCGAACGAATTCCGCAAAGATCTGGTATCGGGCGATTGGGTTCTCATTTCGACGGTACGCGCCGATCGTCCAGGCTCGGGAGAATCGAAGAAATTCGAAGACTCGCATCAACCGAAGGAGGGTTGCCCGTTCGAAGATCCGTGCACGACATGCGGCCAGCCGCTCATCGTCTATAACAACGGACATCCGGTCCACTGGGAGGGGACGTTTACGGGGGAGTGGACGACGATGGTGGTACCGAACAAATATCCAGCGCTCACGCCCGGCATCTGCGGTGCGCCGGTGCAGCATGGACCGTTCCTCACGCAGGTCGCGCACGGGTTCCATGAATTGGTCATCACACGCGACCACGAGACCCACTTCGCGCAGTTTTCCGACCTGGATACCGCAGAGATCATCCGCGTCTATCAGGACCGCTACCGTGCCATCTCGCACGATGAGTGCGGCGACTATATCAGTATCTTCCACAATCACGGCAGGGAGGCGGGCGCGAGCATTTGGCACAACCACTCGCAGATCCTTTCAACGCCCATCATCCCGCCCGAAGTCCTGCGATCCCTTGAAGGTGCTGACGAATATTTCCAACAGCAGCGGGCGACGGTCCATTGCGCGCTTATCCATTGGGAACGGGAGCAGAAAGTGCGCATCGTATACGAGAACGACCGGTTCATCGTGTTCTGTCCGTTCGTTTCCAAGACGCCATACGAAATGCGCGTCTTCCCGAAGGAGCACAGCGCCCGGTTCGAACTGATGGTCATCGAAGACGTCATCTACTGCGCACAGGCCCTGAACGCCGGTCTCCGGGCACTGTACCGGGCGCTGGGCGATGCACCGTACAATTTCTACATTCACACGGCGCCCGTGGAACGCGACTCCCTCATCCACTACGACTACTATCACTGG
Organism: Minisyncoccota bacterium; assembly: GCA_035524755.1. Classification (GTDB taxonomy): domain Bacteria; phylum Patescibacteriota; class Minisyncoccia; order 2-02-FULL-40-12; family GWA2-44-9; genus JAGOPO01. Next base: position 21,759 of record DATKOD010000002.1, on the reverse strand, counting down.
CACATCGAGATCGTTCCCAAGATCAAAACGGACGCCGGGTTCGAGCTCGGTACCGGACTCTCGCTGAATGCGGTCGATCCCGATGCGGCTGCGGCGAAGTTCCGCGAGGCGTTGACACGTCTATGAGCGCAAAACCCGTTGTTGCGAACTGGAAAATGAACCCCGCATCGCTTGCTGATGCTCAGGCGCTCCTGTCGCACGTCGATGAATGGTTCCAGGGGCTCGCTGAACGGCGCGAGCCGTCGTTGGTCGTGTGCCCGCCGTTCGTGTTCATCGAAGAAGTCGGTGTGATGCTCCGCACGGGCCACCTGGAACACATCGCCGAGCTTGGCGCGCAGGATATCGCGTCGACCGATGAAGGAGCGCAGACTGGTGAAGTCTCCGGTGCTCAATTGGAACGCATGGGGGTGAGGTACTGCATCGTCGGTCATTCCGACCGGCGTTGGAAACTCGGCGAAGACGATACGACCGTGAACGCGAAACTGCACCGTGCACTGGAGCACGGTCTGATGCCCATCGTCTGCGTAGGGGAACGTACTCGCGAGACCGGATGGCAGGACGAGCTGCGCCGGCAGACGGAGACGACATTCGCAGGCCTCATAGGTCAAGCACATCGCACATTGGTCGCGTACGAACCGGTGTGGGCGATCAGCACCAATCCGGGAGCGCATCCCGATTCACCCGACAGCGCCAGCGCTTCGATCGGATTGCTCCATGACATCCTGGGCCCGGATGTGCCATGCTTGTATGGCGGCTCGGTCACAGCCGCGAATGCGGGTTCATTTTTGAGCCGTCCTGAAGTCGCCGGAGTCCTGGTCGGCGGAGCATCGCTCCGCGCCGAGGATTTCGTCCGTATCCTAGAGGCATCGATCGCCTGACCATGAGAATGCTTGACGTCACAACCATTGCTGCCGGTATGACGGTTTTCTTGCGGACTGATTTCGATGTGCCGGTCGGGCCCGACGGCATCATCACCGAAACGTTCCGTATCGAACGCCAGCGTGACATGCTCACGGCCTTGGTGAGAGCGGGCGCGCGGGTCATCATCGGCTCACACATCACCTCAGTATCGTCATTCGAGCGATTGCTGCCGCAGCTGCAGCGTATCTTGAACGTCCAAATGGTGTTCTGTCCTGATTTCAAGACAAAAGAAACGTTCCTATCCGATGCCGGAACGGTGGCACTGCTGGAGAATCTCCGTTCCAATCCCGGTGAAGAAGACAACAATGAGGCATTCGCCGGCGAACTGGTGCGCGGATGTGATATATATGTGAACAACGCGTTCGCGGTCTGTCATCGCGAACATGCGTCGGTCACCAGCGCTGCGCTCATCATTCCTTCGTATGCGGGACGGCTCATCGCGGACGAGACGGCAAACCTGGAGCGTGTGATGAACGCGCCCGCAGAGGGGAAGATCATCTTCATGGGCGGAGCGAAGGCATCGACCAAGGTCCCGGTCATCACGAATCTCATCGCCAAAGCGGAGCGCATCGCGGTCGGGGGTAGGATCGCTATCGAGATCCCGACACCGGTCGATGCACGTATCAGTCTGCCTGTCGATTTTGCGGACGGGCAGCTGGACATCGGGCCGCGGACCGCCGAAGCATTCGCCGCGCTGGCAGACGGTGCCAAGCTCATCATCTGGAACGGTCCGATGGGAAAGTTCGAAGATGACCGGTATCTTGCCGGTACCCGTGCGATCGCCGAGGCGATCGCATCATCGAATGCCTCTTCGGTCATCGGGGGAGGTGACACCATCGCGGCGATCGCGAAACTCGGCATCCCACTGGAACGGTTCGGGTTCGTATCGACCGGCGGCGGTGCCATGCTTGCATTCCTTGCCGGCACCGACATGCCCGGCCTGCGGGTGCTCGGATATGTACCCGTGCCATGAAGAAGACGGTCGTGCTCTACCATGCCGATTGCACGGACGGCTTTACCGCTGCCTGGGCAGCGCACAAGAAACTCCGTCGGAGCGCCGACTACATTCCTGTGTTCCACCAGATGCCGCCGCCCGAAGGGCTCATTGATAAGGAGATCTACACGCTCGATTTCACGTATCCTCGGAAGGTTACCGAACGGCTCATCGCTGACAACGTCCGCGTGACGAGCATCGACCATCACGCAATCATGCGTGATGTGATCGTACTGACCCGTGACGGCGTGTTCGACAACGATCATTCCGGTGCATCGCTCGCATGGACGTTCTTCAATCCCGGCCAGCCTGTGCCGCTTCTCGTCCGCATCGTCGAGGACTGGGATCTGAATCGTCTGATCTTACCCGAAACCCTGCCGGTCTTCGATTGGCTCATGCTCTCGAACTTCGAATTCAAGGCGTTCGACAAGGTTTCCAGGACCCTCGAAAGTAAGAGCGGACTGCGGCGGGCCATCAGGCAGGGGTCACTGCTGCGAACGTACCGGGAACGGCAAGTTCGTACCATCATTGAGCGGGATGCGTACGAAGTCGATTTCGATGGGTACAAGGTGCTTGCGGTAACGACCGAGATTTACCATCATGAGGTCGGGACCATGCTCGCCGAAGGCCGGCCGTTCGGTCTTACGTGGAGAGCCGGTCGGGACGGCATCCATGTTTCAATGCGTTCCAAGGGTATCGTAGACGTGGCGGCGCTCGCGGCGAAATATGGCGGGTCCGGACACGCCAACGCTGCCGGGTTCACTGTCCCCGCATTGGCTGATCTGCCGTTCAAAACAACTCATGACTGACGGATTCATCATTCACGCGGATGGGGGAGCACGGGGCAACCCTGGACCCGCTGCTATCGGTTTCACTGTCAACGGACCGGGCATCGCGCCGGTCGCTCACGGTGAATATATCGGAGACACGACCAACAACGTCGCCGAGTACACGGCTATCATCCGTGGGCTTGCCAAGCTCAAATCCCTCATCGGTGCGGCCAACGCAGCCCGGGCACATGTCGCCGTGAGGGCCGACAGCGAGCTGGTGGTCAAGCAGATGAACCGTGAGTATAAGGTCAAAGACCCCGAAATGATGCACTTGTTCATCCAACTGCATAACGCCTGTCTGGATTTCGGAGACGTCACGTTCTCGCACATCCCGCGGGAATCCAACCGCGAAGCAGACCGAATGGTCAACGAAGCACTGGACCGCCACGGTGCTCCGAAGCTCAGGGTTTGATATACTGATACCAATGGAGGGAGCAGACAAACCGGAGGCATTCCTGGGCGAATCCGAACAGCGGATCCGGGAGCAGACCTGGCTGCAGGAACGGGGAGGGCATGACCGTGCCGCCGAAGAGCGGATTTTCGAATATGAGAAACTTCTGCCGGTAGTTACCGAGCATATCCGTGAACTCGACGGGCAGATGCTCGAAATGCGCACAGCCGGCATCCCGGACGCCAAAGCGTACGATAGGATACGCAGGGACCTGACAGAAATGCACACGAAACTCTCCGAGCTTCACCGTCAGGTCGGTGAGATCGCCGACGGGGTCGCGAGATCATCGCCTGGCGTCATGAGACATGCACGTGAGGTGCAGGATTCTTTGCAGCGGGAGTTCGAAACGATGGAAGACGCGTTCAAGTTCGCCCTTGGCTCGCACGACGCGTGGACTCGGGAATATGCGGCACGTGAAAGCGCCCACTACGGTCGGCGTCGGGTTGACTATGGCGAGTACCACAAGCGGCTGATGCCGATCGAACAGTACGATGAACTGGTGACGAAACTGCAGGAAATGGTCGCGGCCTTGGAGAGCCAGACGGACCTGTTCGTCAGGAAGGGAAAAATATCCGAAGTCGCCGACGACCTACTCCGGCAACTTGATGACATACAGGAGAATCTTCAGGAGAAGCTCGATACGGAAACGTTCGAACCGGACAAGTCGAAGGAACGCCGGTCACTTGTCGGCATGATGGACCGTCTGCGGCTTAGGATCTCGCAGGAACGGGCAAAGCACACGCCCGCTGCGGTCGCCACTGCCCGTGCCAAATACAGCTTCGTCAAAGATTCGTATGCATCGTCTGCACACCTGCTCACGGAGCCGCAGCGTCGCGAGATGCGGTCGTACCTTGCCCGGCTCACGGGACTCGTGAACGACCTTGAAACGAGCCATCGTATCAAGCACACGATGTCGCGTGCGGCCGAGCAAGCCCCGGTGATCACTGATGCGGTCCTCAGATCCCGCATATGAGCTCGTCCCGCCTGGAAGATTTGGCCATTCCGCAGCCGCCATACCGCATGAAGCGTCCGGTGGTGAAGTTGGCCGCTGCGGAAACATTCCCATCCAACACCCCGGTGCTGTCGCCCGATTTGATGCAAGAGCTGGAGAACTCAGTCGCCAAGCCGGAACCGGTGCCACCGGTCCCCATTGAGCCGACACCCTCGGAGAAGGCGGCGATGACCCGCCTTCATACCAAGGCGATCGAAGAAGATGAGATACGTACTCAGGTGAAGAAGGAGGAAACGGCGAAAGCCATGCCTCGCGTGTCGCCACCGGCAGATTTCCACGAAGATTTTGACCAACCCAAGGAAACCAAAGAGCAGGAAATCCACCGGCTTGCCAAAGAGGCACTGGAGAAGTTGAACGATTTCCGTAACACGACCGAACGGCGTGTCGTTCCGGAGGGGATGAAGGGACTTGCACGGGATCGCGCGGTTGACGCTCAACGCAAACTCGATGCCGCGCGGACTGCGAAGCCGGCCCCGGCGCCGGGGATGCTCAGGAAGGAAGTGGGGGACGACACTATCCGCTGGAAACCCGGCGACCCGGAATACGAAGAACTTCAGCGCAGGATAAAGGAAACGCAGGTCGCGCCGACTCCCAAAGTCGAAATCTCGCCACCGCCCACATCTCAGAAACCGGAGCAATCCTCGATATCGAAAACAGAAACTCCATCTCCTGCGCAGGAAACGCCGAAGAAGGAAATTGGCAGCGATACCATCCGCTGGAAGCCAGGCGATCGGGAGTACGAAGAATTCCAGCGCAAGATGAAAGAGATGCGGATCGCGTCAGCACCCAAGGTCGAAGCTCCTCCTCCGCCGAAAGCCGAAGCGGCGCCTACCATCTCGGCGGAAGCGAAGGGAGAGTCGCCGAAGACGCGCGAAGAAGCGAAGAAGTTCGCGGACCTCATTGAACAACTCGGCCCGCCAAAGAAAGTCGGGTTCTTCGAGCGGCTGTTCGGAAAGCAACGTGCGGCCATCGAGGACTTTCTGGCATTCACGGCGACCGCGTTCGCGAACCGTCAGAAGAAGAAATTCGAACAGCAGCAATGGAAGATCGACGAACACATCGCAAAGGCGAAAGCGGCGGCATCCAAGGGATGGCTGGTAGGCGCGCTCTCCGTCGCTTATCATGAGGCATGGATCGACCGGCATAAGACGAAAGCCACGAAGGCATATCGGGGGCAGGAACATTGGCACATGACACGGATGGTCCATGAAGATGCGCGGGACGGGATTCTCGAAGACCTTGCGGCCCGCATCGACCGGCCACTGAGCACGTTCCGGGGGCGGGCGGAGCACTACACCACAGCGCTTGAGGACATGGATAAGGAAGTGGTTCGGATCCGTAAAGAGCTTGAAGGGCGATATCGGGAATTGACCGATCTGAAAACAACGCCGGACCGCCGACGCGTGCTGGAAGGAGAGATCGCCGAACGTGATCGGTTGCTGCGCGAGCTCGTGGACGTCATGAGTGACTACGGAAAACGTCGTGGCAATGCCTTGGCGAAGGTGAACGGGCAGGAGGAGCTCAGGGACCAGATCCTGAAATACCGAGAGACTCCGGCCAGACCGGAAACCGCTCCGAAAGCGCCCGAATGGCTGAAGCCGCGGGAGCCGGCACGGCGACGAACGAAGAAACAGAAATCATGATGGATACCGAAAAGATACGACAACTCAAGGAATCGCTCCGCGCGTCCCTGGAAGCCATGGAGCAGGCTGCCGATACCGTCGTACGCGAATCCGAGGCAGCACAAGTCGAGGCCGCAGAAGCGCTCGTGCAGAGCTACCAAGAAGAAGGAGCGGAATTGATACGGCTCCTGGACGCGGCCGACCGCGAAGATGAGGAAAACGCGAAGGCGGAGGAGCTCGAAAAGGCAGGAAAAATGCCCGAATAACGGCATACGGGAGAGAAATACGTGGTTTGACAATAGCATATTAATATGCTATACTTGTACTATGGGCGTGGTGAATAGGCACCCGCTACGACCGTTCAAAACGCAGGAGAATGCAATGGGTCTCATGCAGTCGATCACGACCGCCGTTGCGCAGCACAGGTCCAATGGTGACGTGAAGGAGCAGGTGAAGGCGATGTTCGACGAGGCCCTGACCGGCCTCAAGCGGGACGCCACCGCCGTGGACCCGAAGCTGAAGCGGTTCATCGGCGTGCAGGCGGGTCAGGTCACCGAGGACGCGCTCCTGGAGAACGCCGAGTTCATCCTCGACCAGCTCCAGGCCGACGGCCGCCGCGCGGAGCCCGCCGAGGTCCGCACCGCCATCATCGAGACGGTCCGCGACCTGAAGATGACGTCCATCGAGCAGGACGGCAACGTCAACCCGTTCGACGCCATGGCGATCCAGCTCAAGGCCGGCGGCCTGAAGGGCAAGGTCCGGCAGCAGTTCCTGGGAGCCCGGAGCCTGGTCATGAAGGGCTCCGAGACCAGCGACCAACTGGACTACGTGGAGTCGAAGCTCCTCGTCGAGGCCATCCAGAAGTTCGGCCGCAACTACGACGAGCTCCAGCGCGAGGCGCAGGCGATCATCTACGCCGTCGCCGAGCTCAGACTCCAGCAGCTGGTCGGCAGATAGTCGGCGACCAGCATCGGGCCCGCCCCTCCGGGGACGGGCCTTTCGTTTTGTGTAAAAGTATGCTATAATGGTCCCGACGGTGTCCGTAGGTGATCGCTGTGCCGGAAACGGTGCAGAGGAAAGTCCGAGCACTCCCGTTGAAAAGCGGAGCAGGGTAGCAGGTAACGCCTGTCTGGCGCAAGCCAAGAGGTGCGAGCAGTGACGTCCGGCCCCGAAAGGGGTGGGAGGGCGAACCCAAGGCGACTGAGCAATCAGCAGCCGAGCCCAATCCCGGTCGCGGGTCAAAGACCGGGGGTGAAACGGCCAAACCCTTACCCGGGTGCAAGTGCAGCGTCTGGCCTTAGGCCATTCGAAAAGTTCGCACGCTACAGGTCGGTGGCGACATCGATCGCAGATAAATGATCATCCACGACAGAACTCGGCTTATCGCGGACACCGTCCGAAACCCCGCCTCACGGCGGGGTTTCGTTTTGGTCTCCTTTTATGCTATACCGACGCGGATATGAAAAAGGGTGACATCGTCGCCAATGTTCTGCGCGTACCGGTGGATTTCGCGCTCCTCGTGGGGGCAGGGGTGTTCGTGTACGTCGTGCGTACCCAGGCGCTGGCCTCGTGGCGACCTGTCCTGTTCAGTCTCGATCTCCCGTTCACGAGGTTCATGGGCCTGACATTGGTGGTGTCCGGTCTTTTCGTGGTGATCTACGCTTTTTCCGGACTCTATTCGATGAAGCGGCGCATGACCCAGCCGGAAGAGATGGCGCGCGTCACGATCGCGTCCGCAGCCGCCATCATGGCGGTCGTCATGGTCATCTTCCTGCAGCAATCGCTGTTCAACTCCCGATTCCTGGTCGTCGGGTATTGGGTGACCGCGACGGTCTGGGTCATCGTCGGTCGCGCATGTTTCCGTCTGGCCTACCGCCACGCGATGGCGCGCACCGGCATCGGTGCGCACCGGGTATTGCTGATCGGTGCCGACGAAGTCTCCGAGCGCATCGCGCGTACGATCACGGGGGATCCTGGCTTGGGATACCGCATCATCCGGCGTCTTGATGAACCCGATACGGATGCGATCGGAGTGGTGATACGTGAAGAGGGGGGCGTCATCGATGAGATCATGCTCGCCGATCCCAATTATGCGCCCGAACTGGTCACCGAGCTCGTGGATTTCTGCAATGACCGGCATATACAATTCACATTCGTACCGAACATCCACCGTACGCTGACGACGCACTGGGATGTGGATGCCATCGGTCAGACTCCGATCGTGCAATTGCGTCGGACGGCGCTTGTGGGGTGGGGGCGCATATTCAAGCGGATCACGGATATCGTCGGTTCGACGTTCGCTCTGGTGCTCCTGAGCCCGGTGTTTGCGGTCATCGCATTCGCCATCAAGTGGGAGACAGCCGGTCCGGTGTTCGTGCGGCTGGAACGCATGTCGCGCAACCGTCGGTTCGTCCTCTTCAAATTCCGTAGCATGATCGAGAATGCGGAAGAGCTCAAGCCGCTGCTGACGCCGATGAACGAACGCGCTGACGGTCCGTTGTTCAAGATGCATGACGATCCCCGGGTCACCGCGGTCGGACGCATGCTCCGTCGCACCCGGTTGGATGAGCTTCCGCAATTTTTCAACGTCTTCCGGGGCGACATCTCGCTGGTCGGTCCGCGTCCGCACCAGTCCGATGAGATCGCCAAATACGAGCGGCATCACCGCAAGGTGCTTGCCATAAAAGCGGGGGCGACCGGACTGGCACAGATTTCCGGTTCCAGCGATCTGCCGTTCGAAGAAGAGGTCGCGTTGGATACGTTCTACATCGAGAACTGGTCGTTCATGCTCGACGTGCGGATACTCGCACGGACCGTGCTTCTCGTATTCCGTGACCGTTCAGCCGTATGAAACCCGTTCTCGTCCACGAATACCTGAACCAGTACGGCGGGGCTGAGCGCGTCCTTCAGGTGCTGTCGTCGATGCTGCCGACCGCGCCGATCTACACGACATTGTACGACGAGCGCCTCACGGGGGGTGTGTTCAGATCACAAGTCATTCGAACATCGTTCATCCAAAGCCTGCCGGGTGCGAAGCGTTGGCACCACCTGTATGCGCCTCTGATGCCGATGGCAGTCGAGCAGTTCGATTTGCGCGCGTTCGATACCGTCGTGTCGGTATCCGCGTCGTTCGCCAAGGGCGTCATCACGCATCCCGGGACCCGGCACCTCTGTTATTGCCTGACACCGCCGCGGTTCCTCTGGGACGATAGCCAACGATTCGTCCGTCGATTCACGTATCCATTGCCCATCGGACGTCTCTCACCGCTGCTCTTGTCGTACTTGCGGGTCTGGGACCAGCAGGCGGCAGCGCGCGTCGATGAGTGGGTCGCGATTTCCGAGTTCGTGCGCCGGCGCATCCAGAAATACTACGGCCGCGATTCCGTGGTCATCCATCCGCCGGTCAATATCGCGAAATTCCAACTCGCAGAAGGCCCGGGCACCTTCTGGCTGATGGTCGGCAGATTCGTCGCATACAAGAATTTCGACCTTGCCATCGAGACGTTCAACCGGCTCGGCTGGCCGTTGAAGATCGTGGGAACGGGCGTCGAGGAACGTCGGCTCAAGCACGCGGCGAAGGGGAATATCGAGTTTCTCGGCCAAGTGAATGACGAACGATTGGGCGACCTCTACCGGCAATCTGTCGGGGTCGTATTCCCTCAGGAGGAGGATTTCGGCATCGTGCCCCTGGAGGCGATGGCATCAGGCCGTCCGGTCGTCGCACTGCGGGGCGGGGGAGCACTGGAGACGATCATCGACCGTATCACGGGAGTATTCTTCGATGAGGCTTCACCGGAATCGCTCACTGACGCGCTGGAGCGCGCAAGCCGGCTCAAATGGTTGCCGAATCTGTGCCGCGGTCAGGCGGAGCGTTTCGACGTTCCCGTATTTCGTGCCAAGATGCATGCACTCATCCATGGTGACGGTCGGCGTTGATATCCGTGTGCTGGGCCCTGCCCCGCACGGCGGCATCCGGGAATACACGGAACAAATCCTTCGGGAGCTGGTGAAGTTCCATGACGTGACATGGAAGCTTTTCTATTCTGGTCGGCAGCCACTGGACCAGCGGCCGTGGATGTCCGCCGCAAACATCATCATCCATGAAACGGAACATTCGAATCGTCTGCTGTGGGCAAGGACGCGGTGTACGGGACGGCCATACATCGATCGGTTTATCGGCGGCGCGGATGTATTCTTCTTCCCGCACTTCTTATTGGCGGCGACGTCGCCCTCGTGCAGACGTGTCATGACATGGCACGACCTGTCGTATGAGTCGATGCCTGAGCTGCTCTCAGTGGGACGTCGCTTCTGGCACCGGGCGGTCATGCGGCCGCGCATGCAGGCACGGACCGCCGATCATATCATCGCCGTCTCCGAAAGCACGCGGCGTGACCTCATCGGTCGCTACGGGATCGTGCCTGAACGGGTGACGACCGTGCACTCCGGCATCGATCCATCGGTGAAGCGTGCGAGTGACGGGGAGATAGAATTGTTCCGGGCCCGCGAAAGTTTGCCGCGTCGGTTTGTATTCGCACTGGGAACCCGTGAACCGAGGAAGAATCTCGGGGCGTTGGTGGCGGCATTCGAGCGTATCGCATCCGGTCGTCGCTACGCGGATCTCGGGCTTGTTATTGCCGGGCCTGACGGCTGGCTTGAGGGCCCGCTGCGTGATCAGATCCATCGCTCGGCCTTACGTACACGCATCCGGTTCGTCGGACAACTTCGACGGGAAGAACGCGCGCTCTGGCTCTCGGCCGCGACCGTACTGGCATATCCGTCGCTGATGGAGGGGTTCGGATTCCCGCCATTGGAGGCGATGGCCTGCGGGACGACGGTGTTGGCATCGGCGAACTCGTCGCTGTTCGAAACGGTCAGTGACGCGGGACTGCTCGTCGATCCGTACAGCATCGACCGACTTGCAGCCTCGCTCGCTGCGCTTCTTGATGATGATGCTCTACGCACACGCATGATCCAGCGGGGATACGCACGCGTGGCGATGTTCACCTGGTCGCAAGCCGCTGCACGGACGATGGACGTCCTCCGCTCCGTGCTACAATGAAGACATGCCGACTCGCGCGAGCGAGGATATTGTCCGTGAACTCCGCGATGCCGTCGCGACGCCTGTCCGTGCACCGCAACCGCCGGTGGTGCCGCTGAAACATCCGTTCGATGACTGGGCTGATCGTGCGCATTCGACCGTGCTCCGTCCACAGCCGCGACCCTGGAGCGGACTGATGAGTCTTGTGCCGTGGTTCATCGGCGCCGGCGTGGTCATCGTGGGATTATTGTACGTGAGCCGGTACGGATTGAGCGTCCGTACGCGCGCGATCCAGCAGGGGAGCGCGGCGATGGCGCACATGGTCGCAGCGAAAGACGATCTCTCATCGATGGATATCGCGGCCGCGCATACCGACCTTACCGCGGCACGTGACGGATTCGATGCGGCCGGGAGCGAGTTGAATCTCATCGGTCCCACGCTGGTGAGCCTGATTTCGAAGATTCCCGGCCTGCATGCAGTGGGTGCCGGGATGGATCTCATCAATGCGGGGCGGGCGCTCTCTGATGCTGGTACGGCCATGACCGACGTGATCGGGTCATTCAGCGGTCTGGGGCAGACGGCTGACCGTCCTGGCATCGCGGGCGTGTCGATGTCCACGCAACTGGCGACACTGGATATCGCACTTGCCCGCGCGAAAGCGGACATCGCGACGGCGACCGGCCTTCTGAAGAACGTCCAGCCTGCCGACGTTCCGGACACCATGCGTGATGAATTCCTCACATTCCGCGACCGGTTGCCGGGTATCACGGGGCTCGTCGACGATGCAGATGACCTGGTCGCGTTCCTGCGCTTGTTTGCCGGAGAAGACCAGTCACGGCGCTACCTGATCCTGTTCCAGAACTCCAGTGAACTCCGCCCGACCGGAGGATTCCCCGGAACATACGGCCTGCTGACGATGGAAGCGGGCAAGATCAAGGACTGGCGTGCAGACGATATCTACAATCCGGACGGTCAGATCAAGGAACTCATCGTACCCCCGCTGCAGCTGCAATCGATCACGCCGTCATGGGGGATGCGCGATGCGGCATGGTGGGCGGACTTCCCCACGTCGGCAAAGAAGGTCATGCAGTTCTGGAAGTTATCGGGCGGGGCGGACGTGGATGGCGTCATCTCCATCCATCCCGAAGTGCTACAGGATATCCTGAGCGTGACCGGACCACTGACGGTTCCGGGCTACAGTGCGACCATCACGGCGGACAACTTCCTGGCAACACTGCAGTCGCAGGTCGATGAAGACCGATCGACCGGGCAACCCAAGCGTATCATCGCGGACCTTGCGCCCATCGTGCTCGAGCGGCTCACTTCGTTGTCCGCCGACAACCAAGCGAAACTCCTCACGATGCTCAAGAAGTCGCTGGATGACCGCGATATCATGGCGTACTTCTCGGACCCGTCCATGCAGCAGTTCGTCACGAAGACCGGATGGTCGGGCGCGGTGCTGTCACCGCCCGGAGACTACCTGATGGTCGTCGTATCCAATGTGAAGGGCGTCAAAGCGGACGCGGTGACCGATACGACATTGAAACTTGAGACGCGCCTGGTTGACGGGACGCTTGTCCATCGTCTGACCGTCGCGCGCACGCATACCGGCGGGAACACGCCGTACGCGTTCTACAACAAGCCGAACCATTCCTATATCCGTGTTTTGGTTCCCGCGGGTTCCACGCTGCGCGGTATCACCGGTGCCGATCCGGCACCCAAACCCATCATGACGTATGGGTCCGGTGCGGTACGCGACCCGGACCTCGTGGCGCTGGAGTCATCGGGCATGGAGTCGGGTAAAACGAGTTTCGGGTTCTGGATGGATCTCGATCCGGGGCAGACCGCCTCAGTGCAGCTCGAATATGCGGTCCCTGCGGCCGCATACAGCAACGACTATCACCTGTACGTTCAGAAGCAGTCCGGCCTGCGCGTGTCCGAATTCCAGTTGACCATCGATAAGCCGGGCCTCACCGTCACCGATTCCACGCCGCGTATGACCCCTTGGCCGGACTCCTGGCGGTTGTTCGATGCTCTTGACAGCGACCTTGCGGTTACTGCCTCCCTCGAGTAGACTGGAGGCCATCCGTGACTGCACCAATCCGCAATTTCTGCATCATCGCGCACATCGACCACGGCAAGAGCACTCTTGCCGACCGTTTTCTTGAACTCACCGGGACCGTCCAGAAGCGGCAGATGCACGAACAGTACCTGGACACGATGGATCTGGAGCGCGAGCGGGGCATCACCATCAAGCTGCAGCCGGTCCGCATGCGCTACACGCTGGACGGCACCGACTACGAACTGAATCTCATCGACACTCCCGGGCACGTGGATTTTTCCTACGAAGTATCCCGCTCGCTGGCGGCGGTGGAGGGCGCCATCCTGTTGGTGGATGCGACCAAGGGCGTACAGGCGCAGACGTTGGCCAACCTGCACCTCGCACAGCGTCAGAGCCTGGTCATCGTGCCAGCGGTCAACAAAGTCGACATGCCAAACGCCCGGACCGCGATGGTGCGCGAAGAGCTCGCGTACCTGTTGGGCGTCGAGGAGTCGGACATCCTTGAGATATCCGCGAAGACCGGTATGCACGTGCCCGAACTCTTGCAGCGGGTCATCGAACGCGTGCCGGCGCCGCACGAACGGTACCACGACGGCACGCTGCGCGCGCTCATCTTCGACTCCACGTTCGATGCTTACAAGGGCGTCGTCGCGTTCGTCCGTGTCGTTTCCGGCACACTGCGCGCGGGAGCGGCCGCGATGGCGTTCGCCGCGCGCACAAAGTTCGAAGCGCTCGAAGTCGGGACCTTCGCGCCGCGCCTGACCCCCGGGACCGTCGTGCGGGAAGGGGAGATCGGATACGTCGCGACGGGCCTCAAGGACCCGGGACTGGTCCGCGTCGGCGACACCATCACGGATGCGACCGTCGATACGACGGCGTTCGAGGCGCTCCCGGGGTATCGCGAGGTACGTCCGATGGTGTTCGCGAGCTTCTTCCCCGAGAACAGCGAGCAGTACGACGAGCTTCGAGATGCCCTGGGCAAGCTCAAGCTCACGGATGCCGCCCTGCAGTACGAACCGGAGTCATCGGCAGGTCTCGGGCGCGGGTTCCGTCTGGGATTTCTGGGGATGCTGCACACGGAAATCATCACTGAACGCCTCGCCCGTGAGTTCGGTCTCCGGCTCATCGTGACGACGCCTTCGGTGGAGTACCAAGTCACCATGAAGGACGGCGACGTACGTTCGGTGCGTTCCGCCGCCGCGCTTCCGGACCCGTCGCACTTCACGGCCATCGCCGAGCCCGTCGTAGACCTGGAGATCATCGCGCCGAAATCCTACGTCGGTCCGGTCATGGAACTCGTCTCGACGATACGCAACACGTATTCGGGGACTGATTATCTGGGAACCGAGACCGCCGTCCTGAAATACCGCGTGCCGCTGGCGGAAATCGTCACGGATTTCTATGACCGGCTCAAATCGGTCTCGCAGGGATACGCATCGATGGGATATGAGCCGTCCGGCAGCGAACCGTACGATCTGGTGCGGCTGGATATACTGGTAGCCGGAGACCCGGTCGAAGCGTTCTCGCGCATCGTTCCTCGGGAGCAGGCCACACGGATCGGACGGGCGATGGTAGAAAAACTGAAGGGAACACTGCCGCGGCAGTGGTTCCAAGTGACGCTCCAGGCCGCGGTGGGCGGCAAGATCCTCGCCCGCGAAGACATCCGTGCGCTCCGCAAGGACGTCACCGGATATCTCTACGGCGGTGATGTGACACGGAAGATGAAACTATTGGAGAAACAGAAACGAGGCAAATCACGCATGAAGGCCGAAGGGAAGGTCCATATCCCGCACGACGTGTTCTTGAAGATGCTGAAGCGTTAGCGGTATACTTGCCGTATGAGAATCACCGGCATCGTCCTTCTGGTCATCGTGCTGGTCGTCGCGGGGTACTTCGTGTTCCGTCCGCACGCCGTGGTCGCGCCCGAGTCCGCCATATCACCATCCGTTTCACCATCGCCGTCCCATACAATCACGCCAAAACCGTCGGGAACATCATCACCATCGCCGACTCTGATACCCACCGTGGCGCCGAAACCAACAGCTGCGCCGACGAACACCCCGGTCGTCAGTCACATGCCCACACCGGGTCCCATTCCGACACAAACCCAAACGCCGACTCCCGTACCCAGCCCACAGACCTATACGGTCAATCTGTCAGGCCAGCAGTTCGATCCGAGCGCACTGACGGTCAATAAGGGCGATATCATCGTGTTCACGGCGGTAGATGCGTTCTATTCCGTCGTAGTTGACGGCAGATCCAGCGGCAGGATGCAACCCGGCCAGCAATGGTCATTGGACTCCGGAGATTTCGCGCCCGGCACATACCAGATGTCCGACGCGATGCATGGGTACATGCACGGGACGCTCACCGTCCAGTAGGGGGGACTAGAGCAGGGGGACCAGCAGAAAAGCCACCATGGCGGTTATGGTGACGATGGCGAATACGATCGAGAGGATGCGTATCGTGCGGCGGTCTAGTATCATGGAGGCATTCTATCATGACCCGTTCCCGTGTCATCCTCATCGCGCTGATCGGCCTGTGCGTCTTCCTAGCCTTCCGTGCCGTCAATATTTCGATACGCTCCTATGGCGCCCGGCAGGAGCTTGATGCGGTCAACGGCCAGCTCGCTCAGGGGCAGGCGGCTAACGATCGGCTGGCAGCCGAGCTTGAGCGTATGCGACAGCCCGCGTGGCTGGCGCTTCTGGCGCGTTCCCGGCTCGGGTACGCCCAACCCGGTGAAACGGTCGTGTTCGTGTACAAATCGCAGAATCCTGGTACAATATCGCAGCCGCAGTCGGCCCCTGACGGCCGCTCCAACCTCCGCAAGTGGTGGGACTGGCTCATCGGCAACTGATGCTGCGGGATTAGTACAGTGGCAGTACGCTTGCTTCCCAAGCAAGAGACGCCAGTTCGATCCTGGTATCCCGCTCAGGAAGTACGCCACCTTAGCTCAGCTGGTAGAGCAACACTTTCGTAAAGTGGAGGTCCCCGGTTCGAATCCGGGAGGTGGCTCAGAGATATGTTCACATACGAACCCGACAAAGTGGCATTGCAGATCAACGCCGGTGCGGGAGGCGTGGACGCCCAGGATTGGGCGAGCATGCTGCTGCGCATGTATCACCGGTTCGCCGAGTCCCAGGGATGGAAGTTCTCGTTATTGGACGAGTCGTTGGGCGAACAAAAGGGCATAAAATCCGCCGTCTGTGAACTGGTCGGTCCGCGCGCCTATGATAGACTGAAAGGCGAGAGCGGTGTGCACCGATTGGTCCGCATCAGTCCGTTCTCCGCGAAGAATCTTCGCCATACTTCGTTCGCGCTCGTGCAGGTCCTGCCCGAGATCAAAGCGGAGGAGTTACGCCTGAACCCGCAGGACCTGGAGTTCGACACGTTCAGGTCGTCGGGCAAAGGCGGACAGAACGTCAACAAAGTCGAGACGGCCGTCCGGGTCCGGCACAAGCCGACCGGCATCGCCATCGCGGTGCAGACCGAGCGCTCACAGGCGCAGAACCGCGAGAAGGCCGTTCAGCTGTTGGCGTCGCGGTTGGCGCTCCTGATGGAAGAGGCAAAGGTCAGCCAGTTGGGGGATTTGAAAGCAGAGCTCAAATCAGGCTCCATCGATTGGGGAAGTCAGATCCGTTCGTACGTGCTCCACCCGTACCAGATGGTCAAAGACCACCGGACCGGCGTCAAATCCAGCCAACCCGAGAAGGTGCTGGACGGCGACCTATCAAAATTCATCCCCGCATGATCGAACTCAAGAACGTCTCCACGGTCTACGACGACAATTTCATGGCCCTCGACAAAGTAGACCTGTCCATCGCGGACGGGGAGTTCGTGTCGATTTTGGGGCCGTCCGGCGCAGGCAAGTCCACGCTCCTGAAACTGCTGACCCGCGAACTGATCCCCACCACGGGCGAGGTCGTCATCGACGGCGTCAATCTCGCGACGCTCGCGCATGAGGACATCCCGCTGCTGCGGCGCAAGATCGGCACCATCTTCCAGGATTTCAAGCTGCTGCACAGCCGCACGGCATTCGAGAACGTCGCGTTCGCGCTGGAAGTCGTCGGCGCGCCGCAGGGCCGCATCAACGAGGATGTTCCCAAAGCGCTGGACATCGTCGGGCTGGCGGACAAAGCGGGCAATTTCCCGCGCCAGCTGTCGGGCGGCGAGAGCCAGCGTCTGGCACTGGCCCGTGCGCTCATCCACCGGCCGCGCATCATCCTCGCCGACGAACCGACCGGCAACCTGGACCCGGTGAACGGCCACGACGTCGTCCAGCTGTTGATGAAGATCAATGAGTTGGGCACGACGGTGGTGCTGGTCACGCACAATCGTGATATCGTGGACACATTGTCGCGCCGCGTGGTGACCATGGAGAAGGGCAAGATATCGCGTGACCAGGCGGAGAACGGCAAATACATCATCTAAATGCTCAAAGAGAAACTCGGCCGCGTCGTGCGCGCCGGATGGAACAACTTCCGCCGCAACAGCTACGTCACCTTCGGGACGACGGGCGTCATCGCGCTCGTGTTGGTCCTGTTCCTCGGCCTCATCGCCGTCAATTTCCTCAGCAACGTCGTCGTCTCCGGTTTAGAGGGCAAAGTGGATGTGGCGGTATATTTCAATACTGATGCGACCCAGGACGACATCATGACGGTCAAATCCGACCTGGAAAACCTGAACACCGTCGCCGAGGTCACCTATACCAGTCGCGATGACGCACTCGCCGCCTTCAAGGCGCGCCACGCACAGGACGCGCTCATCCAAACGTCGCTCTCCGAACTGCAGGACAACCCGCTGGAGGCGTCGTTGGAGGTCAAAGCCACGGACCCCGGTCAGTATGCGTCCATCGTGAGTTTCCTGGAGACGCACAAGCTCCGCACGACCATCGACAAGATCAACTATTACGAGAACGAGGCGGTCATCGGCCGCGTGCAGAACATCTCACGGAGCGTCCAGGAGGGAGGACTCGTGGCCACCATGGTGCTGGCCATCATCGCCATCCTGGTTGCCTTCAACACCATCCGGCTGACCATCGTCAACCAGCGGGCCGAAATCGAGATCATGCGCCTCGTGGGCGGCTCCAACTGGTACATCCGTGCGCCGTTCCTCGTGGAGGGCGCGCTCTACGGAATTTTCGCGGCGGTCCTGTCGCTGGCGGTGTGGTACGTGGGCGTCGGTGTCGTGTCGCCGAAACTCGCCGTCGTGATGCCGGGCGTCTCGCTCATCGGGTACTTCGGCGGCAATTCACCGCAGTTCGTCCTGCTCATCCTCGTCGTCGGCATCGGTCTGGGCGTCGTCTCCTCGATGGTCGCCATCCGCCGATTCCTGAAGGTGTAGCTTGCGGCGGCCATATTTTTGTAGTATGATTCACCCCGCATTGCGGGGTCGTCTAATGGTAGGACGTCAGGTTCTGGCCCTGAAAATTCTGGTTCGAGTCCAGCCCCCGCAGCCAAGATAGCCTGTCACATGTCTCGGATAACATTTGCAGTCGTACTGACAGTCGCGAGCATTGCGCTCTTGTGGCGCGTCATTGGCATACATCAAACGGTGACGAACCCGACGCCGACGGAGACGGTGAGCGTCGCGGCGGGGGATATACCGCTGACGAATGCGAAGTCGCGCGAGACCAAGAAGCCGTTCGGCATCTATGTGACGCCGTCGGACTCGCCGGTGAGTCCGGAGAAATTCACGGGCTATCACACGGGCCTGGATTTCGAGACGACGCCCGCGGAGGCGGATATCGACGTGCCGGTGCGCGCGCTATGCGACGGCACACTGCTGGTGAAAGAATACGCGACCGGATATGGCGGGGTTGCGGTGCAGTCATGCGTGCTGGACGGTCAGCCGGTGACCGTCATCTACGGCCATCTGAAGCTCGCCAGCATCACGCCCGCGGTCGGCTCGGCGATCGCGCGCGGCGACGCACTGGGCGTCCTGGGCAAGGGCTACTCCACCGAGACTGACGGCGAGCGCAAGCACCTGCACCTGGGAATCCACAAGGGGACCACGATCAATATCCTCGGCTACGTGCAGACCAAAGCCGCCCTGAACGGCTGGCTTGACCCCGCGCCGTTCATCTAGTGGTTCGTGTATCTGCGGCGGAGCGAGCCGTAGAGTTTGTACAGGAAGAAGGCGATGACGCCGATGATGATGATGCCGACGATGGTGCTCTGAATGCCGGAGAAATTTTCCCAGTAATCGCCGACGAAATAGCCGAACACCAGGAGGATCAGGATCTCTGCCGCGTTGCCGGCGATGTCGGGGATGAGGAAAGTCGGAACGAAGCGCACGTCCGCGAGCCCGGCCATGATGTTGGTGACGGGCCCCAACGAGCCGGCGAACCGTGTGATGAAGACGGTCGGGCCGGCGTCGGAGCGGATGTATTTTTCCAGCGTCGCGAACATGCCGGTCTGCACATGGAGCAGCCGTACGACCCGGTTCCCGTACCGGCGTACGGCCAAAAACGCTGCGATATCACCGAGGACGTTCGCGGCGATGGCGGTCGTTGCCACCGCCGAGAAGCTGAAATATCCATGGCTGATGAACGCGCCGATGCCCATGAGCATGGCGCTCGCGGGGAAGGGGACGATGACCCCCGCGGAGAACACGATGACGAAAATCGCGATGTACCGGTACAACAGCACATACGCGAGGAGCGTCGTGACGAGTGCGCTCATTTACTTCGGTGTGGTCAGGTAGCTCTTTACGGCGTCTTTGACGTCCGATGTGTATGTTCCCAGTCTCAAGTGCGGATATCGGGCGTCGGTGATCTTCAGTGCCGTTTTCAGCTGATCGGCGGGAAGGGCGAAAATTCGGTTGACGTAGTCGAACGTCATCCACGACTGGATGACCCCGATGTCGTTGACCGTCAGCGGCGCGTGCACATGCGACAGGTGCATGCGGTACCTGCCGGGATTGGTAAGGCCGGCCCGGTTCAGGGCTTGGTACTCGCGCACCAACAGCACGGCCAAAACGATCGTGATGACCCCGAGGACACCGAGTGCGATGAGCAATATGTTGCGTTTCATCAGCGTACTTCCTTCCATTCTCTGCTCGCAGAGCTTCCGAGGAAGAATACTTTAATCGCATTGATGTTCCAAGTCATCCAGAGCCTGAACCAACCGGTTTTGTGCGCGCGCCGACCGGTGTGGTACACGGTCAGATCGCCGACGTATCGGGTGTGACCGAGCTTGGACAGCCGCCGGAAGAATTCATAGTCCTCGCCGGCCGCCAGCGAAGCGTTGTAGCCGCCGGCTTTCTTGAACGCATCCGCACGGACCAGTTGGAACTCGCCGCTTGCCGCACCGACCCCCAGGATGTTGTTCTGCAGGTAGTTGACCGTGCTGATGAACCAGGTCAAAAATCCGTCGCCGCGCTGGGCGAGTTCCGGGCTGACGCTGATACGGACAGTGATGCCGACGAGCTTCGGGTCGCGCGTGAATTCCTGCAGTGCCGACGCGAAGAACATGTCCGGGTCCGGCACGGTGACATCGGAGTCCATGAACAGGAGGAAATCTCCGCGCGCCTGCGCGGCACCCAGGTTGCGGCCGTCGCCGATGGTCTGGCGTGCCGTGCCTTCGTAGACGACGACCGATGCACCCGATTCGCGGGCGATGTCGATGGTGCCGTCCGTGCTGCGTCCGTCGGAGATGATGACTTCGTGGGGTGCCGAGTAATGCCTCAGGTTGTCCAGAAGTTTCCTGATGACCGACGACTCGTTCAGGGTGGGGATGATGAATGAGATCATGCGACGTGGAGGCGCTTTCGGGCGAATTGCGAGACTCCGGCGAGGAAGGCCAAAAATACCGCTGTCGCACCCGCGATGAACAGCCACTTCAGGCCGCCCTCCAGGACGACGTATGCGCTGCCGAGCCAGTACCCGATGGACAGCATGGCGGTGACGAACACGATCTCCCCCAGCGTATTGATGATGAAGTATTTTCTGAACGGGACATGACTGGCGCCGGCGACCATCAGCACACCCAGGGCCATCCCGAACCCCATGGTGATCTTGGAGATGATGAGGATGCGCTCATGGTGGTACCGGAACAGCATCTTCGCTTTTTCGACCGTCTTCGGGGTGATGTTCAGGAAGCGTCCATGTTTACGCATCATCGGCTCCAGGAAGTACCGTCCGACGTAATACCAGCCGATGTCGGCGACAAGATCTCCGGATGCGAGTGCGACGAACATCGGGAGCGGACGGAACACGCCCAGGTGCAACAAAAAACCGCATCCCGCCATGATGAGCGGGCCCTCGACGATCGTACCGACGAAGAGAAGGACGTACCGGTAGTGTCCGACGGCAGCCACCGCCGCCGCGACGAACGGGGGAAGTGCGGTCGGTGTCATGTCGTGGCGAAATCGTTCTTGAACGGGCGGTGGAAGAAGACCACCCAGATGTAGTTGATGAGGTACCGCCACTGGACTTTGAAGTATCCGAGCGTCTGGTAGCGGCGCGCCGATGAGCCCACGGCGATGTCGTTGCAGTACCTGAAGGAGCCGATGGCCGCCAGCCGGTTGGATGTGTCGATGTCATCCCCATGGAACTTGATGGTCGTGTCGTATCCGCCGATGGTCCGAAGTGCCGAAGCTCGGGCGAACAGGTTGCCGCCCATTGCGATGACGCCGTGGTGGAACAGCGCGTTGGCGATATTGCTCACGCAAAAGAAGAAGACGTTCTGGGTGAGGAAGCTGGCCAGACGGAACGGCACCGAGGCATCGTAGTGCTGGTACGGACCGGAAAGCCCGACGACGCGCGGGTCGGCAAAATGGGCGACCGCCCGGCTGATCCAATCCGGCTCGGGACGGCAGTCGGCATCG
>DATKOD010000001.1:0-28902 GCA_035524755.1 Minisyncoccota bacterium | reverse complement strand
GCTCAAGAACGCGTTGAAGGACGGCTCGCTGGACGACATCAAAGCGAAGGCGGACGTGCTCGGGACAGCGGCGCAGAAGATCGGCGCGGCGATGTACCAGTCGCAGCAGGCGCCGTCAGGGGAGCAGAAGGCCGAAGAAGTGAAGCCCGAGGAAGAAAAGAAGTAGTATTGAAAACGAACGGCCCCACTTAGTAGGGCCGGGGCGGGAACTCGAGGTGTGCAACGCCATCGATGATGCGAACCGTGGTTCCGGTGAACATTGAGGCCAGGATTCCGTGTGTGTCACGCCTCGTCCACCAGGGAAGCGGATATCGCCAACTTAGTGGAGATGCGCGCCACTCGTCGATCTTCGGCTTGAGGAATTCCGCCTGTTCTACGGGAGTCATCTGCGGATACGGCTTGGACACAACCACCTCCTAGAGTATAATTATAGCATAGAATAGATAACCAATCAAGATGCACGTCAAGCGGATATCG
Organism: Minisyncoccota bacterium; assembly: GCA_035524755.1. Classification (GTDB taxonomy): domain Bacteria; phylum Patescibacteriota; class Minisyncoccia; order 2-02-FULL-40-12; family GWA2-44-9; genus JAGOPO01. Next base: position 28,425 of record DATKOD010000001.1, on the reverse strand, counting down.
CTCATCATCGCGGTCGTCGTCGTCTCCATGCTCACCTGGTGGGCAGCGAGCACGTGGCTGTCAGGTCCCGGTCCGTTCACGGACTACGTGGGCATGATATTTCCCGCCGTCATGATCATCGTACTTTCGGCGGTCGTGGGCATCGCGTGGCTGCTGCTGGAGCATCCGTTGGACCGGGTGGCGGCGATCCTTGCATCGTGGGCGTCCTTCGTCATCTTCTTCAGCCCCGACGTCTGGTATCTCTCCATTCTGCCGGTCTTTACGGGGTTCTGGTACATCGGTTCGCGGCGCATCCAGCACGACATCATGGAACATACGAAGATCCGCATCTGGTCGGGACTGGATCGCGGCGTCCGGCTCGTACTGTTAGGAGTCTATCTGATGATTTCCCTGGGATTCTTCCTCATGCCCATCGGGCACACGGCTGATGTCAATCTCATCTCGCGAGGCCTTCAGGACTCCGTGAAGTCCAGTTACAGTTCGCAGCTCGTGCAATCCCAACTGAATCAACTGCCGCAATCCCAACAGACGCAGGTCGAGACGCAGTTGACGAAGCAGATCGACACGCAGGTCCACCAGTGGCTGGGTCCGCTCGCGCCGTACCTGCCGCCGCTGTTGGCGTTCGGGTTCTTCCTTATCCTGTGGGGATTCTCGTTCATCTTCCGCGAGACGGGTCTCGCGCTCGCGGTGCCGTTGTTCGCGCTCCTGAAGGCGACCGGATTCGTGACGGTCGGCGAGAAGGACGTGAAGGCGGACGTCGTCACCCTGTGAAAAGAAACGCCCGCCTAGGAGGGCGGGCGCGGCCGGACGTACCGGCAGACGATCGCGATGATGATGATCGTCGAGACGACCATGTACCCGTGGTACCTCCAAAAGCCCAGGTTCCTCTCCTCGATGCCGAGCATGACTTCGAGGATCGAGAGAACGAATGCGGCGGCTATGAACCAGAGAATCCTCCGCAGCAGAAGATTGGACATTCGCACCTCTATTCACATAATGCCACAAAAATAGTATACTAGTCAACCATGCAGGATCCATACACAATCCTCGGGGTCTCGCGGAACGCATCTTCCGACGACATCAAGAAGGCGTACCGCAAACTCGCGCACCAGTACCACCCGGACAAGAAGGGCGGCAACGAGGCGAAGTTCAAGGAGGTCAACGAGGCCTACCAGGTTTTAGGCGACCCGGAGAAGAAGGCACGCTACGATCAGTTCGGCAGTGCCGGCCCCGCGGGTGGCTTCGGGGGAGGCGGGCAATACCAGGATTTCAATTTCGGCGGCGCCGGCGGGGGATTCGAGAGCATTTTCGATATGTTCACGGGCGGTTTCGGCGGCACGACGCGTCAGCGTGCGGAGAAGGGCGAGGATTTGCACCTGTCGGTAAATATCAGCGCGAAAGATCTGGGGAAGAAGAAAATCTATGAGTTCGAGGCATTGGATGCGTGCGTATCCTGCAGGGGGACCGGTGCCGAGGGCGGCAGACTCGAAGAATGCAGCACGTGCCATGGTGCAGGCAGGGTCCGTCAGGCCGTGCGTACGCCGTTCGGTACGTTCGCACAGGTGGCGGTGTGTTCGACATGTGGCGGCGACGGCCGGATCGCCGAGAAGAAGTGCCACGTATGCAACGGCGGGGGACGAGTGAAGCGCAAACGGAAGCTTGAACTTCACATCCCATCCGAACTCATCGACCGATACCTCATCGCGTTCCCTCAGCAGGGGAATGCAGGTCTGAACGGCACGCCGCCCGGTGACCTGTTGGTGACACTGCACAAAGGATAGCCCGCCGGACGTCGGCGGGCTGCAGTCACTGGATATGGATGCATGACGACCTCTTCCGGGGTTCTCCTTCGCATGTCGGGCAGTAGGGGACGGGCAGCGCCCTGACCTGCCCAGAGCCGGTGCAGTCGGGGAAGCCCGGCAGAGCGAAGTGCACGGACACGGGGACGGTGAACTCACGGATCCCCGTTCCGCAGGCCTTGCAGACGATGCGACCCTGGTCAATCTTGCATCGTTCAGTAAGGTACGTCTGACCGGCGGCAAGGAACTCCTGCGGCGACACTTTCTCCAGTGGTTCCATAATCCCTCCGATGCCAGTATACTCACTATTCCACAAAAGTGTATGCTGGAGCCATGAACTATTCTTCATTGGTCAAAAGCGGCGTTCGCAACGCGGTCGGCGTCATCGCGTACGTGCTCGTCATCGCGGTGTTTTTCAGTAACGCGCAACGGCTGTTCGGCGATAAACCGATGACGGGGGCCGCCGGGCCGATGCTCATGCTGTTATTGCTCGTTGTTTCCGCGCTTATCACCGGGTCGCTCGTGCTGTGGCAACCGGCGAAGCTGCTCGCCGACGGCAAGAAGGCGGAAGCGGGGACGTTGCTCTGTGTGACCGGCGGAACGCTGGTCATTGCACTCGTGGTGATATTCATGATCGCGTTGTTGACGAGATAACGACATGGACAAGCTCGCGAACCTCATCGATGTTTCGCGGCTCCAGCAATTAGCCGGGGTGGGGGATGCGCTCAAACAGCCGCGCGGCCTGTTCGTCGCGATGGTATTCGTGGTACTGGTGCTTTACGGACTCTCCGTCGGCAAGACCAAGGCGCTCGTATCGCTGCTGTCCATCTACGTCGCGTACGTCCTGACGGTGCTGTTCCCCTTTTTGGACATGCTCTCCGGACGGCTCAATGACCCGGTCCGCCCGTACGCCGCGGTACTCTTGTTCCTCGGATGGTATCTGCTCGTGTTCCTCCTGCTGTCGCACTCGGCGATGCGTACGCGTATGACGCTCGGAGAGATTTCCATGTTCCAGGTCGTGCTCATCTCACTGGTGCAGATGGGACTGTTGGCGAGCATCTCGACGTCGCTGGTGCCGCCCCAATTGGCCCAGTCCACGTTCGGTTCGCTGCTGCCCTTCCTCGCGGGTCAGCGGGCGTTGTGGCTCTGGGCGGTTGCCGCGGTCGTCATCATGCCGTTCATGCATGCAAAATCCCGGGACTGAGGTATCCTGAAGACATGACGAAAACAAACAAATCACCGCGTGAGGTCATGGTGGAGGCGGCGCAGGAGCTGGAGACGCAGGCGGAACTCGGCCGCATCCAGCGTGATTCGAATCCCCTGATGCCCGCCGAGGAACCCGTCGAGGAAGAAAGGATCCCGACGCACGAGATCCCGCCGGAGCACCGGGTGCCTCCGCAGCAGGTCATCGAAGAAGAGAAACTCGGCGCCAAGTAGTCACTTCGCGCGTTCCACGTACTCGCCGGTCTCGGTGTTGATGACGATATCCTCGCCCTGTTGGATGAACAGGGGGGCGTTGATGGTCGCACCCGAATCCAGTTTGATCTGTTTGGAGCCGCCGGTCGCGGTGTCACCCCGGATGGCGGGCGGCGCCTCGACGACCTTGAAGGTCATCTTGATGGGCAGCGAGACATTGATGACATCATCGTTCCAGGACAATGCTTCGAGCACCGTGTTCGGCTTCAAAAATCTCGCCTGGTCCCCGATGATGTCGGCATCGAGCTCGAAACGCTTCGATGCGTCGGTCGGGCTGACGAACCAGAACTGACCGCGGTGCTCGTACAAGAATTTGACGCTCTCGCGTTTCACGTCGGCTTCTTCGAAGACATCCGACTGCGCGAAGTTCCGCTCCAGGTGCTTTCCGGAGAGGAGGTTACGGAATTTCGTCTGCACCACCGGGCGGCGCTGCTGCATCTTCAGGTGATGCGTCTCCAGGACCACGCACGGTTGGTCCTCGAAGATGAAATACGTCTTGGGTTTGAGATCGTTGACGGCAAGCGACATACCAGTCGCATATGGTATCACAAAGAAAGCGCACCCGCAAGGGGTGCGCGAAGGTCAGCTACGGAGAAGCGGATAGCTAGGGAACCCGATGGGGCGCACCTCGGGCTCCAGGATGATGGTGAACCGTGATGCTACGGCATCCTGGATCTCGAGGGCCAGTCCGACGATGTCGGTAGCGGATGCGCCTCCGGCATTCACGATGCACAGGGTGTGCTTCGACGAGATGGCGGCCTTGCCTCGGGCATATCCCTTCGCGAAGCCGGCCCTCTCGATGAGGTGTGCTGCCGAAACTCGCATGCCCGACGCAGTCGGCCACCACCACTTGTTTGCACCCATCATGATCGTATCTGCGTCGAACGATCTCTCGAACTCATCCGCGGGGATCACCGGGTTCTTGAAGAACGAGCCGGCTGATGCGAACGAGTCATGTGAGCCGAGCAGCATCCCTTTCCGGTGGCGGACCCGGAGTACGGCTTCGCGGACCATGCCCACGGTCGCGCAGGGACCCGTGCTCTTATTGATATCCGGGTGGGTGCGGCATGGGTCACCGCCGCGGATCAGCCGCATGGTCACCTGCGTGATGACGTACCGGTCAGTGTTCTGCGGTTGACTGAAGACGCTCGTGCGGTATCCGAACATGCATTCTCCGCGCGTGAACGTCCGCCAGACCTGTTCCGTCAGATCGAAAGCCTGTACGGATGTGATGACCTCACAGATCCGCTGATCGTACGCGCTCACGTTCTGCACCGGCGCTGCGCCGACGGAACCGGGGATGCCCGACAGGCATTCGAGGCCTTGCCACTGGTACCGTACCGTGTGTGCGACGAACGCATCCAACGGCGTACATGCGGATGCGACGACTTCGACGCCGCCGTCGGGCAGGTTCCTGGCTGACGGCGGTGTCGACGGCTCCGCGCATCCCACGTGGATTACCGTACCGGGCCACCCGTCGTCACTCACCAGAACGTTCGTGCCGCTGCCCAGCACGAGGATCGGACCTCCGACGCGACGCGCGAACTGCACTGCGTGCGGAAGCGATGCTGGCGTGGCATCGAACCACAAGGCTGCAGGACCACCGACGCCGAATGAAGTCTTCGAAGACAGCGGGACGTCGAACTCGACGTTCACTACACCACCTCGCTTCCAATGAACTCCGGATGGCCATTCACGAATGCGGCTGCATCCATGACTCTGCCGCCTTCCGGTTGAACGAGTTCTACCACAAGAATACCGTCTTGGCAACCGATGCCGACTGCACCGTCCGACTTCACGACCGCACCGATAGCCGCACTGCCAGAGATCGGATGAGCGGCTACGATGTTCAGTACCGCGCCGTTCCAGGTCGTCCAGGTGCCTGGCTCCGTCGACAACGCACGAACACGATTGCTAACCGATACTGCCGGCCGGTCCCATGCCAGACGGCCGTCGTCGCGCGTGAACTTCTTCGTGAATGTCGCGGTGCTATGGTCCTGCGGCCGTGGGATGATCGAACCGTTGGCATATCCGGAAAGTGAATCCGCTAGAAGACGTGCCCCGATGCCGGCGAGTTCCGTTTCACAAGCCGGCGCATCGAATCCTGACGGGATGTCCCATGATTCCTGCGCCAGGATCGGTCCGTGATCCATCTCTTCATCCAGCAGCATGATGCTGACGCCGGTCCGCGATGCACCATCAAGGATGGCCGACTGGATCGGCGAGGGCCCGCGATACAACGGCAACAGCGAGGGATGGATGTTCAGGAATCCCAGGCGCGGCACATCCAAGTATCGTTTCGGGATGAGCTTGCCGTACGCGGCGACGATGCACAGATCCGGACGCAACTCAGAAAATGCATGCCAGAAATCATCGTCCTTCAGCGACACGGGTGTCCGGACCGGGAGACCCAGCTCCAGAGCAGCGGACTTCACCGCGCATGGAGTGAGCACACCGCGACGACCGACGGGTTTATCGGGCGCGGTGACTACGAGCTCGACCGGCCAGCCGTCGGCAACAAGTCGTCGGAGCGACGGGACGGCGAACCGGGGAGTGCCGAAGAGGACGAGACGGAGCCGGTGCTGGACCGAGGTGACGACCCGGTCCATCCCCCGGGGGACATTGATGATCAGGGACATATTTGACCATCATAGCCAATCGTGCTAAAACATCAACCCGGGAGGTGGACATGCCGTTCTTGTTTCCCGACTCGTTGCGCCTCATGTTCTGGTGTGCCATGTGCCTGGTCATCGCGGGGCTCGTCCTCTGGATGCACGGATGGGGCCAGCGTCGACCCAGCCCGGTCGCACACCTGGGCACGGCGTTGATGACCTGCGGTGGTCTGGCCATCGGAATGCTCGCGGTCGTCTTGGTCATCGGCCTCATGGTCTCGAGCTTCACACAGGCCGTCGAAGCAAGAACCGTGACTCCCCAGCAGGAAGCTCCGGTCCATTAGGACCGGAGCGTTTTCTTTTTCTGATGAGTTGCGGGTTTCACGCTCCGTTCGCGGATCGTCACGCCGCGAAGGTGATCCGTTTCGTGCTGGAGGACGCGGGCGAGCATCCCGCGTGCACGGAATTTGATGCGGTCGCCATGCTCATCGAGCGCCTTGAACATGATCTTCTTCGCGCGTCTGACCGGCGCCCAATAGCCCGGGATGGAGAGACAGCCTTCTTCAAGGGTATCGATGTCCTTGCCGTACTCAGAAATTTCGGGATTCGCATACACGCTCGGTGCTTTGTATTCTTCGGCAAGCTTCTCATCGATGACGAACAGGGCGATGTCTTCGCCGACCTGGTTCGCAGCGAGACCGACGCCGTTATTGGTCTTCATTGTTTCACGCATCTTCGTGATGAGACCGGCGTAGCGTCCATCCCGAAGTTCCGCGGGCGTGAGTGCGCGGCTGGTGTGCGTGAGGATTGGATCGGGCAGCACGGTGAGTTCCATAGGTCGATTATGTCACGCAATAGACCTCGGGTCAACGTCCACGACGACGTGCGGGGGGACGTAGCGCAAGAACTGTGCCAGCGAGCGGCCGGACAGGGATGTCTTGATGAGGATGTGATGTGACCAGATACCGTTCGCGTGCTCCAGGAGCGACGGCACCGGACCGATGATTTCGGTCCCTGCCAGCCGTTCGTGCGAGACGGCTTGCCGGAGGCGCTCCGCGGCGACCGTTGCATCGCGGGAAGTCCGGGTACGGATACGTCCGGCGACCGTACATTTGACCAGCCGCGTAAACGGCGGCCAGCCCAATGCACGACGGTCATCCAGTTCGTTCCGGAACCAGGAATCGCGTGCGCCGGGGTCCGAAAGGATCGCGACCGCTGAAGGTTCCCATGCCTGAACGATCATCGTCTCGGGCGAGAAATCGAGCAATTTCTCGAACCGCCAGGTCGCGCGTTCGGACGCGCGGAAATCCGCGTCCGAACCCAGTGTATCCGCATGCGGTACGATGATCGTTTTGAACGTGCGCTCGTAGCGGTAGGCGAAGACCATCTGGGTCGCGACCAGGACCGGTGTCCGCATGTCCTCGAACGCATGCCATATCCCGCGTGCATCGGACGTGGATTTGACGAGATCGGAGTCCAGGACCGGCGGACGCTCACCGGTGATGCGTTCGACCGCTTCAGCCAACCGTTGGCTGCCTGCAAGTCCTGCCGCACGCAGCGTCCCGGTCGCACAGGTCGGGCACATGCGTGGTACGCGGATGAACGCTGAGCAGTGGTAACAAACGAGCATGTCCTCGGAGGTCCGGTGGAGACGCATGGGGATGCCGCAGGTCGTGCACATGACCGCGGCCTCGCATGACCGGCACCTGATCGCGGTCGCATACGCGCGCCGGGAGGAATAGACGAGCACCGGCCTGCGGGACTCGACTGCCTGTTCAAGCGCTGACTGGGCTGTGCGGGATAACAATGAGCGATTCCCGTTCCGCTGTTCCTCGGTGATCGACACGACATCGATGCGCGGGGATGCCTTGCGCTGGTCAGTTACGTCAAGCACATGACGATCCGCAAGATACCGCTGCACGACGGTCAGCGACGGTGCAAGGTAGATGCATTGCGCTCCGTTGAGGCGCGCGACTTCACGTGCGACATCTGCGGCATTCATCCGCGGAGCCCGTTCGCTCTTGTACGCCTCATGCTGTGGATCCTCCATGATGACGACGGCCAGCGACTTCCATGGAAGCGCAAGTGCTCCCCGAGTCCCGATGATAAGGCGTGCATCGCCTGAGCAGACGCTCCGATGTGCGTTCAGCAATGCCTTCGAAGACAGGTCGCTGTGCACGATCAGGGGATGATACGCTGCGAGGAACGACGAGAACCGTTCTGCGAGGGCGATTTCGGGAACAATGAGCGCGACCTGACCCGATCCGGCGGATGCAAGGACGCGTTCGATCTCCGCGCGGGCTTGCCCGGGTCCGGTCAGCATCAGTCGCACGGACGCCGGCGATGCTCCAGAAACCTCGCTCCGCGGGATCACGAGCGATGACCCGCGTTTGCCGATGAACGGTGGCGCTACGGAGCGCATCGACGTCGCCGCGCCGGCGGCATACTGTTGCGACAGCCACTCGGCAAGAGCAAGCTGCGGTTCGGTGAGCTGTGGGAGCTCAGTGATGACCCCGTTGAGTTTCTTGAGCTCATACCCCGCCCGTTTGACCGCGAGCTTGCTGTGTCGGACGTCGGTGGATGCCATGACCACCGCGATGACGATCCGGCGCCCGAGCCATGCGCGGACGATCACGCCCCGGAGCAGGGGAGTCGGCCAGAAATAATCCAGTGTCTGAGGAACGTTCGGGGGGAGTGCGACGAGGGGGACTACCCGGATGACGTACATACCCCATTCTGCTATTCTTTTACTATGACAGTCAAAGTCCGCATGGCACCGAGTCCGACCGGGAACCTGCACATCGGTACTGCACGTACGGCGCTGTTCAATTGGTTGTATGCGCGCAAAACCGGCGGTCAGTTCATCATGCGCATCGAAGACACCGACCTTGAGCGTTCGAAGCCGGAATTCGAAGCTGACATCATCGACGGGTTCGAATGGCTCGGTATCGATTGGGACAACGAGCATCTCTACCGGCAGACGGAACGCACCGATTTGTACCGTGCCAAACTCCGGCAACTTCTTGATGAAGGAAAAGCATTCGAGAAGCATTACTCGTCCGAAGAAAAGGCAGCGATGGTCAGAGAAGGGAGGAACCCTCGTGACAGCATCATCGTCCTGAAGGAGCCGGACGAAGGGACGATCGGGTTCGACGATACGATCCGCGGTCATATCGAAGTGGACGCGCGGCGTGACGTGGGTCTCGTATCGCTTGCGAAGGACCTTGATACCCCGCTCTATAATTTCGCGGTCGTCGTCGATGACATCGACATGGCCATCACCGATGTCATCCGTGGAGAGGATCACATCTCCAACACACCCAAGCAGCTGCTCATCTACCGTGCCCTGGGCGCTCCGCCGCCACGGTTCGCACATTTGCCGCTCATCCTCGGTCCGGACCGCTCGAAGCTGTCCAAACGGCACGGAGCGACGAGCGTCAGTGAATACCGGAAGGACTACCTTCCCGAGGCGATGGTCGACTTCATGGCACATCTCGGTCACACGTACCCGCAGGACATCATGACCCGTGACGAGCTGATCGCGGGATTCGACCTTGCGAAAGTCCACAAATCAGGGGCGATATTCGACCGGGCGAAACTCGAGTGGACGAACGCGCAGTACCTGAAAATGATGCCGTCGAATTCGTTCAAGGAGCTGATCGGACATCCGGAGTTGCCCGACGAGGCGGTCCCCCTGATGACGGAGCGCCTGGAGCGGCTGTCGGATGTCGGGAACTTCTCATACCTGTGGAAGGATCCATCCTATGATGCCTCGCTCCTTACCTGGAAAAATGACGAACCTTCGCGAACACTCAAAGCGTTGAGCGACGTCGCCCTTCTGGCGGACCGTGCGGCGCTCACTCAGGACGATCTCGACCTGCTCGCGGCTGATCATTTCGATGGTCAGAAGGGGAGCGTATATTGGCCGTTGCGGATCGCGTTGTCGGGACTGAAGAACAGCGCGGGGCCGGTCGAGATCGCCTCGATCATCGGTCCCGAGCGCACTCGGGAACGCATCACCAGCGCCATCACCAAACTCAGGACATGAGACGGATTTTTGCGGTGCTTGCGATCGTCTCGTTATGTGCCGTGTCCGCACCGCGCGCATCGGCGTTGGATGCGGTCACGCAGGCGCATGTCGACCAGCTCCGTGCACAGATCGCCGCCCTGGAAGCACAGGCGCAGCAGTTCCGTGACAACATCACGGCGCAGCAGGACAAGGCCGTCAGTCTGAGTCGGGACATCTCCATTCTCCAGAGCCAGATCGGCCAGCTGCAGGCGCAGCTGAACGCGACCGGCGCACAGATCGATATCACGAATACGGAGATCGATGATGTCGAAGGACGGATTAACGCGACGCAGGCTGACATCAGTCAGAAACGGGACACCATCGGTCGCATGATCCTGTTCCTCGAGGAGCGCGACCACGAGAGCCTGATCGCATCGCTGTTCAAATACAAGGACCTCTCATCGTTCCTGCAGCAATTCCACGATCTCGCAGTCGTTCAGGGACAGCTCTTGGCCACCATCAGCGACCTGAAAGACGCGTCCGTGGCGCTTCAGCAGCAACAGTCTGAACTTCAACAGCATCAGTCCGAACTTCAGGATCTGAATGCCCAAACCACGCAACAGAAGCAGCAGCTTGACTCGGTGAAATCGGAGAAGAGCCAGATCCTGAAGGACACGAAAGGTCAGGAGGCGCTCTACCAGAAACAGCTCAATGACGTCCTCGCTAAGGAGTCGGCGTTCTTTCAGGAGGCCGAGCAGCTCGAATCGCAGGTCATCGCCGGTGGACTGTATATCGTCCATGTGACAGCGACGAGCGTGCCGAAGAAAGGCACAAAATTGTTCATCAAGCCGGAAGCGAATCCGCGTCTCACGCAGGGGTACGGATGCACCACCTATGCACGGTGCGGTCATCGGAACGGTCCCTATGGCGGCCAAGGGCATAATGGCGTGGATTTCGCCTCCGGGTACGGCACGCCCATCCTTGCCATCGGCGACGGTACCATCCTGGCGCACGGAACCAACGACGGCTGGGGCAATTGGGTCGCTATCCAACATCCCAACAATATGGTGTCGCTGTACGCTCATTTCAGTGCGTTCGCTCCCCTTGCCGTCGGCACGATCGTGAAGCAGGGTCAGGTCATCGGCTATGAGGGCAACACTGGCGAGGTGACCGGTTCCCATGTCCATCTCTCCATCTATAAGGATTTCTTCACGTACCAGAATCCGACGAACGGCCAACTGTATTTCAACTATATGCAGGGCACCGTGAACCCGTTGGATTACCTATAGGCTTGCCAAAATGGGGGATTAGTGGTAGACTAATGACCTGTGGAGGTGCTATGGGTGTGATGCGTCGTGCGACGTTGGCGGGAACGGACGAGGGTGGCGGACAGATCGCACTCGAGGTTTCGTCCATGACCTACGATTGGTTCATGGATGCCAAGCGGCGCCTGAAGACGACGAACAGCGGTCTCCTGCAACGGATCCGAAACGCGTCGCCGCGGGGGAGACTGATGGAGCGCGATATCATCAGTTATCTCCGGATGATGGGCTTCAGGCAGCCCAGGGAAGAGGACATAGTACCGGTCAGACTCAATAGCGTGTAATTCGGCATCATCAGGCGCTCCCGACGGGGCGCCTTTTTTACGTCCTAGCAGGGGATTCGCGATAGTTGAATGGCGCATAATCCACATTGTACGACGCATCGTGATATCACGCCGGGACTCCCCCGGATGACGAGGTACGGTCTTGAAGGAGCCTGCGAGTTCAGGTACGGTACCTTCATGTCACGCATCGTGTTCGACATCGAGACCGTCGGCGTCGATTTCTCTTCCCTGGATGACCAGGCGCAGGAACAGTTGCTCAAGTATGCCCATACCGATGCTGAACGCGCCGCAGTCCCCGAAACGCTCTCCTTCTCCCCTCTTACCGGATTCATCGTCGCAATCGCGATGCTCAATCCCGACACGAACAAGGGGGCCGTGTATTACCAGAAGCCCGGCGAATCCGAAGAACGCGAAGAAAACGGCATCGTGTATGCAACGGGTGACGAACGTTCGATCTTGGAACGATTTTGGCGTACCCTCACGTTCTATGATCAGGTCATCACGTTCAACGGCCGGGCGTTCGACGGACCGTTCCTGATGGTGCGCAGTGCGGTGCAGAAGATCCGTCCGACGCGAAACCTCGTGCCGTACCGCTACGGCGATGAGCACATCGACCTGTGGGACCGGTTGGGCTTCTTCGGTGCCGTCCGGCGCACGATGAGCCTGCACATGTGGTGTCAGGCGCTGGGTATCCCGTCCAGCAAGTCCAACGGCATCACGGGATATGATGTTCCCGTTCTGTTCCGTGACGGTCGGCAGGACGACATCGCCCGCTATTGCATGGACGATGTGCGCGCGACCACGGAGCTGTTCCGCGTCTGGGATTCGTTCATCAACGTCAAATAGTGGAATACCGTTCTCTCGCCGATTTCCGTGAACGCGCCGGGTACGTCATCGACGGCATCTGGTACCCGCGTGTCACATCCATCGTTTCCATCAAGTCCAAGCCGGCGCTATACCGTTACTATGCGCGGATGCCCGGAATTCGCGCCGCGGATGACGCGAAGGAGCGGTCTGCCGCCGAAGGAACACTTGTGCATGAGGCCGCCGAAGCGATCCTTCGCAACGAACACCCGGTGGTCCCGGAGTCGATCCGGCCGTCCGTCGATGCGTTCATGGAATTCCTCCGCAATAACGACGTGAAGCCGTTGCTCGTGGAAACGCGCATCCTCAGTCCCCGTCACCGGTACGCGGGTACGGTCGACCTGGTCGCCGATGTCAACGGTGTCGTCGGCGTCATCGACATCAAGACGAGCATTGCCGTGTATCGCGACTATGGCATGCAGACTGCCGCGTACGCGAGTGCGCTTCGGGAGAGTGACACCCTGCCGCATCCGACGGCATCCTGGGTCTTACGGCTGGACCAGAAGAGCGTCTGTGAGCTCTGCGGGGCCACATTGCGCACCAAGGGCGGTGATTTCCGTGTCCGCGGACGTCGGAACGGCTGCCTGCACCGCTGGAGCCCTGCGGAGGGTGAATTCGAATTCGCACCCCTGACCGACCACGAAACCGACTTCAAGGCATTCCTTGCGGCGAAGGACCTCTGGGAATGGGAGCACGCCGAATATCTGGCCCGTATGCCGGACTACGGTGTACAGTTGCCCGCAAGCGAGTAGCCGGCTGCCTGGGCATCGGCCGCAGTGGGGAACCACACCTGATTCTCAGGCTTGATCTTGAGCGCGCCGGGGCACCAGCTGAAGTGGTACTTCTTCGACGTCGATGCCTTCGACGCGACGACCCGGGGGTCCGTGTGTTGGGAACTCACTCCCCCACTCGTCACTGTCGATGCCGTCGGAGTCGTCGAAACAATGCCCGCGCGAGCCTGAATAGCGGCCGCTTCCTGTAGCGGCACACCGCCGTTTCGGCCGCTGAGAATACCCAGGTTATATGCGGACCAGCCGACCAGGACCAGACAAAGACCGGTCCAGAGATGACCCCGGTGGTGCTTGACCCAATCCCCTGTTTCTGCTATCATCCTATTCACGAAGTTTCCCTGATATACCACACCTATGGCACATGTAAAAGCGATCGGCGCAGGTAAATACGGCAAAGACTCACGCCCCAAATACCGAGGCGTAAAACTGTTCGATGGCCAGGAAGCCAAGGTCGGCAGCATTCTCGTCCGTCAGACCGGTTCATCGTTCCGCGCCGGTGACGGTGTACGGACCGGCAGCGACTACACGCTCTACGCGATCCGCGACGGCCTGGTCAAATTTTCCACCACGAAAAAGGCCGCCTACGACGGCAGGCAGCGCGTGGTCAAACTCATCTCGGTACTCCCCCGCTAAGCGGCGGTGACGGATACCGTGATATCCGCAGTGACTCCTTCCGCAAGACGGAGCGTGACCGGGTGATTCCCGGTCGTTTTTATGTGTTCAGGGAGTTCGAAGGTCGCTCCGTCGATCGTAATGCTGGAAATTGCCGCGAACAGGGTCCCCTTCTCGTTCGCCTTCCCGGAGATCTCGACTGTCGTTCCGGTGAGCTTCGCGGCAAGCTCCTGCGCTTCAGCCTGTACCATCGCAACAGCTTCGCGTTTCTTGGAGATGAACTGCGCCGCATCCCGGATCGTTCCATCGGTGGCAGCACGCGCAAGATTGCGTTTCAGGAGGAAGTTGCGCGCGTATCCGTCGGCCACGTCCTTCACGTCACCAACTTTGCCGATACCACGCACGTTATCCAGGAGAAGGACCTTCATTTGATCAATTCCAGCGCCTTGTCCAATTGCGGATCCTTGCCCGGAGTTCCGTATTCCCAGTTCTTGGCGTTCGGATCGGTCGGATCCATTTTCACCTCGACGGTCGGTTTGATGCCGGTTTCGGAAATGCTTATACCGTTCGGAGTCAACCATTTCGCGACGGTCACCTTCAACGATGAACCATTGAAGAAATCCTGCAGCTGCTGCACGGAGCCCTTACCGAATGTCTTCTCCCCCACCAGCTGGACGCCGCGGATGTCATGGAGCGCACCTGCAAGGATCTCCGATGCCGATGCTGACCCTCCGTCGACGAGGACGATGGTCTTCATGCCGGCCAAACGTCCGTCACCGGTCGAGCGCAATTGCGTGACCGAGCCGTCGCCCATCTTCTCCTGGACCACGAGCGAATCGCGTTGCATCAACCACCCGGCGATATCGACCGCTGAATCAAGCAGGCCGCCCGGGTTATCGCGCAAATCGATGATGAGTCGGTCCGCACCTGATTTCACGATCTCGTTCGCCGCGGCATCGAATTCGGAATCCACGTTACCGTTGAATTCATAGATCTGCAGATATGCGATGTGGCCATCGATGAGCTTCCAATCCACTGCGGGGACCTTGATCACGTCGCGTACGATGGAGAATTCCAGCGGTGCCTGTTGGCCCTCCCGTTCGATCGATAATGTCACGGTGGTGCCTTGAGGACCCCGGATCTTATTTACCGCCTCGTCGACCGACATTCCGTCGGTCGCCTGCCCGTCGATCTTCAGGATGATATCCCCCGCCTTGATGCCTGCACGCATAGCCGGCGTGTCCTTGATCGGAGCGATGACGGTGATGGCGCCGTCACGCATACCGACTTCCATACCGACACCCGAGAATGCGCCGGTGACCTCTTCCTGGAATTTCTGCGATTCGACGGGCGGGAAGAACTGGGTGTACGGATCCCCGGCTGCGTTGACCATGCCGGCGATGGCGCCGTACACGAGCTTCTGGCTGTCCAGCGTCGCCGCATCGACATATTCGGCATGCAACTTGTCCCAGACCTGCCAGAACAACGAGAAATCGACGGCAGGACCGGAGCCGACCTGATCCTTATTGACGACCTGCGTGATGATTTTGTCGGGCGTCGCACGGTCCAGTTCGAAGCGGTACCCCCCGGCAAAACCGGCGGCAAGTGCCACGACCGCGACCACCACGAACATCCAGCGCATATTACGCATAGAGAAGGTGTGGCTGTGAGGGTCCGCCGAACTGCGGGCGGATGCCCGTGACTCCGTGTTTTCTGAAGTATCTGATTGCATCGGTTATGTGCCAGCGGGTCTCACGACGGACGAAGATATCGAACAAGCCGTACCGTCCTTTGGACTGTCGCTGGTGTGCGTGGTACATCTGCGCGGTCGGCGCATAGACGACGCGGTATCCATTTTCCCAGAAGCGCCATGCCCAGTCAACCTCGCTCAGATACAGGAAAAATCGTTCATCCATGAGTCCGACCCTGTCCAGGGCCGAACGCCGCGTCAGGAGCGCCGAACCCATAAGCCAGTCGACATCCGTCGGTCCGGTGAATGTCACGTCCCGCATTAGAAAGCTGTCCAGCGCTTGCCGCATACCGGGCAACGGAAGCCGACGGGCGGGAATGATCAGTGGTGTGTAGAAACGGAAACATGATTCTTGTCGGCTATCGTCGAGGTTCAAGAGACCCGGACCGATCAGCCCTGCGTCCGGATGCGATTCGGCATAGGCGAGCAGCTGCTCAAGCGTTCCCGGGAGCACGATGATGTCCGGATTCAGGATGAGAAGATACTCACCGGTCGCCCGTCGCAGGCCTTCGTTGACACCCCGTGTATACCCGGTGTTCTCCATGAACGGCAGGAGTATGCAGTGCGGGAACAGTCCCGCGGTATCATGGCGCACGGCGTTCTGCGTCTCCGGCGTGCTCGCCGAATCCACGACGATGATCTCGCATTCATCCGGGTCGGGTAATACCCGTGCAAGCGACCGCAGTGCAAGCCGCAACAGGGGTGCATTGCGGAAATTCACGATGATGACCGAAAGTCTCATGGGGTCTTCTTCGGGATCAGACTCGGGGTCGGGCTCGGCGTAGGCGTCCACAGCGTGGGCGTGTCGTCGAGCACCGTCGAGAAGAAATCCTTGATATGCTGGAGCGTACCGCCGCGCGGTAAAAGTTCGTACGTACCGCTGGCCATGGTCTCATACAGCACGTTCTCGGTGGTAAGCTGGTACCGACGGACATTGGCGAGGTCATCGGTCTGTGATATCAGCTCGCGGATCGTCCCGATATCGAATATATTGAGATCCGTATCGATGTGTTGTCGTAGCGTGTTGAGCAGTTGGAATGCCTTGAGCGGGTCCGATGTCAGGTGTAGTGCATCCACTTTCTGCTTGATGGCGAATATGAGCTGCATCTGGCGCCGGGAACGGTCGAAATCGCTCGTGCTGTAGCGGGAACGCGCGAAGTAAAGCGCCTGATCCCCGGTGAGCGTATCGTCGCCGGCGGGAAGCGAAAAGACGTATGAATCCGACGCCGTGCCCGCCCATTGCTGCGCTTCCGTGAAGGGTTTGTCCAGATGAACCGTCACGCCGCCGATCTGATCGACGATATCCTTGAATGCGGTCATATCGACGACGACGACGTTATCGATTTTGATGCCGAGGATCCGGGAAAAAAGGTCTTTGGCACCGCTTAAGCCGTTGAGCACGTACGCGGTATTGATCTTCTCGGTTCGCGTATCGGTGATGCGGACCGTCAAATCGCGCGGAATCGACGTCAATGTGGCGCGGCCGGTCGTTTTGTCCAGGGAGAACAGCAGGATAGTGTCGGTCAGGCTGCCGCCGTCGGCGACATCATCCTTGCCTCGGATGCCCAGGACGAGCACGTCCAGGCGGTTCTGGTCTTTGGCCGGCATCGCGTATTCGGGATCGTCCTTGATGGGGATGACGGCGTTCGCTGCGGCAGCGGTCTGGCCGCCGCTCAGATGGAACCCTCCCAGCGCCGTCAGGGAGTTGTGGGACGCGAGGCGGAGCCCGACCACGATACAGATGATTGCGGCTATGATGCCGATGATCCAACGATTCGTCATGCGATGAAGTGATCCATTCCGTTCCGGCTCATTCGAGCGCGCTGCATGATGCGATGCCGACGACGGAGCATCGTCGGTGCGAGTCGCGCGAACCTCACGCAACCGGCCAGCGTTCGCGGCTCGAACAACGCGATATACCCCAGGACAGCCGCTTCTCTGGCGAGAATCATGGGTAAATCACGCAGGATGCTCAGTATATAGTCATTCTTCAGGATTGAAAAGCGTACATTGGACCAGTCCAATTGGCGTGTCATCGGGGGTATCCGGGCACGGATCGAGCGTCGGTTGATGTGGTCACTGATGCCATGACCGACGGATACCGTCGTTGAACGGTCGTGCCATCCGACAGCGGACGGTTCCATGATCTGGTGCCACCCCAGGAGCGTCAGGCGCCACGCAAGGTCGAAGTCGTCTCCGTACCCGAGCGGGCCGACGCGATAGTCAGGATCAATGACGTGACCGTCGATGCGGCAATCCTCCAATGCTGCACGGCGGAACATCGGAGCCGCGCCCTCGACGCCAAAGATGTCCGTACGGTGGTCCCACCGCCCGTCATCCGGTTCACCATGACCGAGGATGGTGACGCGACGGGAACGTTGCAATCGGAATCCCAGTGCGTCGATACGGTCGGGATCGCTTTTCCGCAACAACTTCCCCTGTACCGCTCCGCGGCGAGGATCTTCGATGAGCGCATGTACGCAGTTCGCGATGTATTCGGGGTCCAGGACGACATCGGTCAGCGCGAGTATGAATTCAGCATCCGAGTCGGCGAGCATCCGTTCCTGTGCCGCCCAGAAGCCGATGTTCCCGGTACCGTACATGACCTTGAATCCCGGGTACCGGGAAATGATCGCCGCCGTATCGTCATCGGAGGCATTGTCCCAGATGACGACGCTCGTGTTCGGATACGTCTGAACGGCGACCGCATCCAGAACGGCTGGCAACCAGTCGTGCGCGTTGTGGACCGCCATATGGACAGCGACGCGGTTGCTCATGGCGTGTCGTCCATCGCCGTCAGAAGCGCGATCGATAGCCCGAACATAAGGAGCGCGCGTTCGTCGAACAGTGCAGCATCGGTCAGCAGATACGCCGCGATCCATGGCACCGCGAACAGCAGCCATCCGGCATACCATGCTTCGGTGCCGTCATCGGTCCGGACGAATCTCCGGTACGCGCTGCGGATCGCCAGTACGAACACGGCAGTGAACGGGATGATCGCGATCACGCCCAATTCGGCCATGACATGCAACCATATGTTGTGCGCCGACGAGCCGGCTTTCGCCAGGATGACGTCCTGTCCGAGTACGACCGGAAAATTACCGAGGCCGACACCCAAAAGAGGGTGACGGGCGATCGACGCGACCGTCGCACTCCAGATCTGGAGGCGTGCACGGTTGGATGTCTCACCGAAATCGATGATGGATTTGAATCGCCCGATGAGGAGCCCACGATCCCCTCCCGAGAGCAGGAACTGCGGTGAGACGAATATCGGCCACGCGAGCGCGAAGAGAAGGAAGAAGACCGATAGCCACAAACTCAAGTAGCGCCACGCCTGCCGGCGTTCGACGGGGACGCGTGTCCGACGCATCCGCCAGAGGACCACGAGCGCGACGAGCGGAAGTCCGACGGATGCCGCCCAGATGCCGCGCGTACCGGAGAGGATGACCGCCAAGAACGCCAATGGTATCCACACGACCGTCAACATCCCCCGTGTGCGCAGCGTCATCGTGGGATGGAATCCGACGGCGAACAGCGATGCCATCGCCAGGATGACGAACACCGGGAACGAGTGAGAGTCGGGGAACAACGAGAACATCCGCAGCGAGAGCTGCGGCCCGTAGTATGCGAACCAGGTATTCCCCATGTGGACCGCGATCTGCGACCAGAGCGCCCCGAACTGCCGCAGCTGGATCCCCTCACCCCATACGCGCATGAACGCGTAAATATCCAGGATGTACGTCGAGATAAGCTGGATGAATCCGACGGTCACGACCGTGATGGTGCCCCAGGCGATCGCGATGATCGTCGTCCGGCGCAGGACGGGGTCTTTTTTCGTCACAGCATACGCCACGATCGGTACCAGTGCGGCATTCGCGAAGAATATCAGCCGGAGCGCCCATGCCTGACGATCGGACGCGGTGAAGACCGACAGTACCGCCAATAGGCCGAGCGTGATGAGCGCAGTCGCCATCGGCGATCGGAGCGGCGCTGTGATGTACCGCTTCGATTCATCCCACAGCGATCGCCAGCTCCACGTCGACAGGAACCATCGGAGGAATATGACCAACGCGACGATGCGCCACATGTTGAAATTGTCGAAATCGGTCGTAAGAGGGATGGCGATGAACAGCGGAATCGCCGTGGCGAAGAACGGCACGGAGACGGCAGGCGGAACCACGGCTGCCCACACGACCAATGCGAGCGTCCAGAACGGCACGATGCTGCGGGGAAGCACTCCGGTGACGACGGATACGAACAAGCCCGCATGTATCACGAGCGCATAGAGGACGGGTTTCGGAAGTTTGAGGCTCATGGGGTGATTGATTGTGCCATCTCGAGGAACCTCGATGCAAATGCGCTCCACGCGTGCCGGGAAAGGATGCGCGGCCGCGCGGCGGCGATGTCCGAACGCATCGCGCGGTCGGTGAGCGCGGCGTGGAGGGCGCTTCCGATGCCGCGGACATCCGTCGTGGGGGCATAGAACGCATGCGTACCGAGGAGTTCACGGGAGACCGGCGTATCCGCAACGACCGCCGGCGTACCATGACCGAGCGCCTCCAGGGGCGGCAGGCCGAACGCTTCCGTGTCGGATACGTAGACGACCGCAACGGCACCGGCATACGCAGCGGCCAGCGTCTGTTCGTCGACCGACTCGCGCCAGGTGACGGCACGACGGCCCAGGGTACGATTCAGATGCCTGACCGTCTCGGCGATCATCGGCGGCCGGTATTTATCCGTGCCGATGATGCGGAATTCCAGGTCATGCCGTTCAGCGGCGATCGAAGAGAACGCCGCGAGCGCCTCGCGCAGATGCCGGCGTTCGAACGCCTGGCCGACCCATAGGAGGTACGTACCCGGTTCCCTTCCGGATGCCGTACGGGGCGGCGTGATGCCCAATGGATTCACCGTGATGCGTCCGGATCGGATGTACCGGGACAATGCTTCCCGGGAGGAGCGCGAGATCGCCATGATGCGCGTCGCCCGATGCGCAGCCCATCCGGCGGCGAAGATGCGGTACGCCAGGCGGAAGCGGAACGGCAGTTGCGGGTTCTCCATCTCTGCATAGATGTCCTCGGTCAGCATGACGATGGACGGCACCTGCGGCGGATGGAGGATCGGCAACATGTAGTTCGGGTAATACATCACGTCAGGACGGTCACGCCAGACGCGGATCGGCAAACCGATGTAGTAGTACAGCGAGAACGACGGGATACCGATGACCCGTGTCGTGAAGATATCCGGATCCAGATGCGAGAATTCGACAGGAACCGCGCGTTTGAAATACAGGATGAAACGCCATGAGCGCGCGTCAGCGGTCTGCGCGAGCTGTTCGACGAGATTCCGCGTGATGCGCGCAACGCCGTACGAATCGCCTTCCAGCGATTCGCATTCGATTCCCACGGTTCTGATCCGGTTACGTGATGATGCCATAGTGACCGCGGTAATGATCGACGACGCCGGCCATGATCGCACGGGCATGGGTCCGCCGGTTCGGGGCGATGGCGAGCTTCATCAGTTGCCGCGCCATGATGCTCGCCGCCCAGAACGGAAGCGCGACGCGGACCCACCACGGACCCCGGCTGGCGTTGAACAAGAGGGCATTGCGCACATGGTAGTGCAATAACCGGGGCACACCCAGATTACTGGTCGTCGCCGATACAGCATGCGTGATGACGGGACGTTCGGCGAACCGGATGTCGTAACCGGCCTGGCGGGCGCGGACGGAGAACTCGGCATCCTCGAAGTACAGGAAATACCGCTCATCCATCAGGCCGATGGCATCGATGACGTCCCGGTGTATCAACATGCCGGCTCCGACCGCGTATGCATCCGTCGTGTCCGCGGCCGGCTCGTACGCATGTTCAAGGCGCGCTGAAAGCCAACGGACGATTCCCCGACGCGTGATGCGTCCCCCTTCCCGGAGCGGCACGCCCACGATGCCGGGACCCGCTTCCATCTGTGCCATGAGCGATGCGACCATATCGGACGGAGCGGTCGTGTCCGGGTTGATGAACATGAGCCACGGAGAACCCTGAGCGAGCGCTTTGCGGATGCCGAGATTGTTACCTCCGGAGAACCCGCGGTTGGTGTCGCTGAGGATGATATCCAGCGCGAGCGGACTGGTCACCGCATACGCCGCGAGCGCTGCCCGATCGGCGGCCGGTGAATCGTTGTCGACCACGATGACGTCGAAGTCGGTTCGGGTCTGCCGTTCCAGGGAACGTAGCAATGCGATGGTCGACGTGGCGCTCCGGTAGTTGACGGTGAGGATCGTGAGCATGTCAGGCGACCGGTTCGATGAGAGCGCGCATACGTGGCGCCCACCGCTCTTCGGACCACTGATGCGCGTATCGGCGGATACCTTCGCGGTCGTACGATGCCAGTCGGCTCGTAAGCCGCTTGATGCCGTCCACGATCGCCTCCATGATCGGTTCGTCGAAAAATTCACCCGTGACGCCCTCCAGCACCGTTTCCGTAGCTCCGCCGTCACGCAACGCGAGCACCGGCGTGCCGTATGCCATCGCTTCAACCGCGGTCAGTCCCCAATCCTCATCGTTGGCCATCACGACGGCTATGGCGTTGCGGTACAGTGCGGCGAGACGCGTATCATCGACCGCTCCGGCGAATGACACGGTAGGCCCTGCCCGGCGGCGGAGCGAGCGTTCGAGCGGACCTGAACCTGCGATGACCAAGCGGGTCCGCGTACGGTTGAACGCGTCGATGATCACGGCCAGCCGTTTGTGCGGTACCAGCCGTGAGACGACCAGGAAGTACGGAGCGGCATCCGGATCCGCCGATCCGGCCGGCAAGAGGGGCGTTGGCGGAGGCAGGACGATGGAATCGCGGCGGTAGTAGCGGTCGATGCGGTCGGCGGCGGTGCGTGATATGGCGACGAATTGGTCGGGCCGTTGGGCGGCGGCGAAGTCCCACGTGCGTAGCATGTGGCGTGCGAGCCGACTGAACGGCCCCCGCCGTTCGTAGTCCACGGCGCGGTCCCACAACGGCCGTGAGGGGCTATAGCAATATGACACATGCCGGGTTCCCGGCCGGACGACGATCCCCTTGGAGAACAGGACGCTGTTCGACAGCACCATGTCGAACGCCGAGAGGTCCAATGACTCGACTGCGGCGGGTAGGACCGGCGCGAGCATCGAGTAAAGACGCGCGGCGAGCGGCACCCGGCCGACGCCGCTGATGCGCACCGTAGCATCCGGAAGATATTTCCGGACGGCAGCGCGGTCGGCCACGAGGAAGTAGATCGGTGCCTCCGGCCACAGACGGTGCAGCGAACACAGGACGCGCTCAGCTCCCCCCGGACGGATGAACCAATCGTGAACGATGGCGAGTTTCAACGTTTGGCGATGACGTTGCGCTTATACGTTTCAAGGTTCTCCAGCACGATACCCGCACCGCGCGCGACGCAGAACAGCGGGTCCTCGGCGATACGGGCGGGCACGCCGGTGGATTTCGTCACGAGCACATCGATGTTGCGCAGAAGCGCTCCCCCGCCCGAGATGGTGATGCCGCGGTCCATGATGTCCGAGCAGAGTTCCGGCGGCGTCAGCTCAAGGACGTTCTTGACCATCTGCAGGATCTCACGCAGGTGGTCGGCCAACGCCTCGCTGACCTCGTTGGACGTGATGGCGACCGTCTTGGGCAGTCCGGTGGTGAGGTCACGGCCCTTGATGTTGATGGAGTCCTCCGCAGTGCCGCGGACCGCTGTCCCGATGTTGATCTTGATGAGCTCCGCCGTGCGCTCGCCGATGGCCAGGCCGTGCTTCTTTTGGATGTACTCCACGATGGCGATGTCGAACTTGTTGCCGCCGATACGCAACGACTGTGTGCTGACGATGCCGCCCAACGAGATGACGGCGAGTTCCGTGGTGCCGCCGCCGATATTGAGGATCATGTTGCCGATGGGACTGTTGATGGGCACGCGCGCGCCGATCGCCGCCAACACCGGCTCCTTGACCAGGAACACCTGGCGGGCGCCCGCGGACAGCGCCGCCTCGATGAGCGCGCGTCGCTCGGCCGATGTGATGCCGGCGGGTACCGAGATGAGCACTTCGGGTTTCATGAAGGCCAGCGGGCCCGATGCTCGCTTGATGAACGATCGCAACATCGCCGTAGCGACCCGGTAATCGGCGATGGCGCCGTCGGTGAGCGGCCGGCGCGTGTCGATGCTGTCCGGCGTGCGGCCGATCATGTCCTTGGCGGCGTTGCCGACCGCGATGATGCGGTTGTCGACGACCGACACCGCGACGACGGACGGCTCATTGATGACGATGCCTTTGGCGGGTACGAACACCACGGTATTGGTGGTCCCCAGGTCGATGCCGATCTTTCGTGCCATAGTGCTGGATTCTAGCCCGTTCGGGTCCTTTATTTCAACTCAAATTCGTGTTAGAATCAAGGTAATGAAACGCCGCACCCGCCGCATCCTGTTCTGGCTCGCCGTGGTCGTTTTCGGCGTTTCCAGTTTCGTCATCGTCCGGTACGCGCAGGGCTACCGCTACGACTTCACGGCGAAACGGTTCGTGCTGACGGGCGGTGTCGCGGTGACCGCGAACACCGACGCCACGCTCACGGTCGGGGATTCCGTCGTCGGCTCGCTGTCGCTTTTGTCGCACCGCGGCGGCGAGGACCACCTCCTGCCCGGCAGTTACAGCGTACGCCTGGACCGCGACGGGTACTCGACCTGGCGCAAGGAGGCGGTCGTGCAGGAAGGACTGCTCACGGACTTCCCCAAGGTGCTCCTGTTGTCGACCGACGAAGCCGACGTGCCGGGATTGCGTGACGAGGCGTCCCGGTCGCTGGCCGAATCGACGCTCGTGAAGCCGAAGACCGCCAGCATCAGCGGTGACGGATGGTCGATGCCCGCCAAGGGCATCCTCGGGTACCAGGTGACTTCCAACGGCGACCGCGTCCTGTGGTGGACGCGCAACGAGCTCTGGGTGCTCTGGCTCAAGAGCACGGATTACCAACCGTACCACAACCCGGGCGACCGCGAGCTGGTGACCCGCTGGTCGGTGCCCATCACCCGTGCGGCGTGGTTCCGCGGCAACGACCATATCGTCGTGGATCTGTCGTCGAGCTACCGGGTCATCGAGACCGACACCCGCGGCGGCACGAACATTGTCAGGTTCTAGTTTCTGTGGTATATAAAGGACGGAGGTGCCCATGGCGCTATCGATCGGTGACGTCGACGTCGAGCGTATGTCGCTGGACCGCGACATCGACGAGGACGAGATCCGTGCGGCGTTCGGCGTCCTGTCCGCGAAGGACGAAGGGTACGCGAGACAATGTGCGGGGGCGACGGATTTCGTCGCTGCGAAGAACCTGTTCATCCGCAGCGATCCCGACACGGCGTTCGTGAAGCACCAGCTGGCTGTCACGATGCTGGCGCTGGCGCGGACGCGCGACGAGCTGTGGGATGTCCTGGACTGCGTCGTATCCGACGTACAGATCACGGAGGCGGCGCTCACGCGGCTTCTGGCGCTGACGAACGACCCCGACGATCTGGGCGAGATCGCGGCATCGTCTCATGACGTGGACGTATCCAACACCGCCATCCGGCGTCTCGCCGAGTTCTATAAGAAGAAGTAAGACGGCGCCGCCCTTCTTTGGGCGGCGTTTTTTACATATCGTCAGGCTCCGGACGGTCACGGATGAATCCGGTGCCGTTACAGTGGAGACACATCAGCCGACCCGGCGGCTCGTACGGACTACCGCGTTTGTGAACGTGCACAAGGCCCGTGCCGTGGCACCGGGGGCACTCCTTGTACTTCACGGGTTCGTACGGAGAACCATCCGGCATACACACCTCTGTATTCGGTATACGAGGAATCATCGAAAAGAAAAGACCGGGGAGTGCGTATCCCCGGTCGGTTCGTCAGGCGGTGTGTACGTCGCAGGCTTCGGTGACGAACACGATGAAGTCGCAGTGGTACCTGGCATCCGGCGAGATGACGTGCACGTACTGCCACAGCGGCCGGTACTTTTCCAGCACGTCCGCCAGCATCGCGCCGTACCAGGTGTGGCTCTTCAGGTGCGCCGGGACGGGAAAGCACGTCCGGCTGGGCTCGTGCCATTCCGTCGTCAGCCATGCGTCGATCTGCAGTTCCAGCCAGGCGGTGTACTGCTCCTGCGTCAGCGGTACGATGCGGGCATCTTCCGGTCCAATGGCCATCAGTGGTCTCCTTTCAGCCGGTCACGCGATAGCGACACGGACGCACTGGAGCGCGAACTTCACCTCGTACGGGACTTCTTCCAGCCACTCCAGGTCGCTCACCGGGAGCGCGTCACCCGGGATTTTGTCGAGTCGCATGGACCGACGTGCGATCCTGCCGCCGGCGCCCGTGATGACGAACGCCGTGCCGTCGTTGAGCACCACGCCGTACGCGTGCCGTTCCGTCACCTCGTCCCGGCGGTCGGCCGGAATGTACTTGAACCGGTCGCCTTTCATGAACGTGACCAGTGGCATGCTCCACCTCCGCGCCTACGATACCACATTGACTGTACAGCGTCAATCGTGTATAATCAGTGCGGAGGTGGACCGTGATGAGCCCGAAAGCCAAGGAGTTCACCGTCGTACTCGTATGCCTGGTGCTCCCCGCAGGCCTGATGGCGCTCCTGCCGTTTGTGGGGCTGGCGTGGGGGCTTCTGGGCGCCTGCATGCTCTGGCCGGTGGCGTCCTTCGTCACCGAAGAAGAGCTTCCCCTCTTCTACTGGTTCTGGGCCGTCTACTATCTGGCCACCTGCGCCGCGCTGTGGCTCGTGGTTTGGTGGGTACGACGACGCATCGCCAGGCGTCACGCAGCGTAAGCAAGGAAAGACCGAGGATCCGTCCTCGGTCTGTTTTTTACCCCCGTGCCATCCGACGGACGTTGGTCATGTCCATGATCCACGAGGAGCCGCAGCCGTGCGGGCACGACGGCTCCATCAGGTCGCGGCCACACCAGCGGCAGGCGTACGGCGCGTTCGGGATGCGGATGTGCTCTTTGCTGCCCGCGCTGACGCCGAGCTCGTTGTCATCGGTGACGGGTCTCCCGTCCCGGTGGAACAGATTCAGCGTGATCACCCGACACCTCCGTTTCGTTCGGTATCCAGACCAGACGGCCGGTCTGTCCCCTGATGCGCGGGAGCGCGAGGAACGCGCCGTCGCGGCCGCGCACCGCCACCCACGAAAAGGACGTCTTGCCCGCATGCGCCTGCTCAGCCGTGCCCTCAGCGAGAACGATCTCGCGCCGCATCACCACCTCCGGTCCTTCTATACCACGAAAGACGACCGAACGCAATCACGTGCCGTAGGTGATCTCGCCGGTGTGGCCGTTGCCGAGCGTGAACTTCACGACCAGCACGTGTTCGGCGGGGATGAATTCGAAACTTGAGACCTTCACGATGCCCGCACCGAACGCGCTGTCCAGCCGCATCTGCAGCTGCTCCGTGACCTCCGGGCGGTTCTCTTTCGCCGCCGTCACGAGTTCGTCGATTTCCATCAACGGTGCGGGGGCTGATTCGGGTTTCATTTCCATATGTCGTAATCGTAGCATAAAAGAAAAAGCCCGCACTCGTGTGCGGGCTTGTGAGTCACTCCTCGCCGGACATGGCGCCGGATTCGATGAGGAATCGGTCGAGATACTCCCGCAGCAGCTCAACGGCGAACTCCTGGAGATCCTTGCGATTGGCCTCGAATGGTGCGAGAACCTCCCGCAGAGCTCTCTCCAGAGCCACCGCACCCTCGTACGTGAGCTTCAGCCCGGTGAACCGGCGTCCACCGTCGATGATCTTCTCATGCGACACGGGAGGCAGGTACTCGGACGTCATTTCATCCGGCATGGCCGGCCTGATGAGCTCCACCAGGACGAAGCTGGGTTTGAGCTGCGTGTCCTCGCCCTCGGGAATCAGCACGATGGCTTCCCGGCCATTGCACGTCGTGACGTGTATGCCCTTTGTCATTGGCTCAGGTCGCGACTTCCGTGGCGTAGCGCTGTCGTCGGTCATCCGGCACCTCCGCGCATACTATACCACGATTTGGATGGTAAAGAAAGAGCCCGCACAAGAGTGCGGGCTGGGAGACGGGGTCAGTCGAAGCACCGGCAGTCGGAACCGCCGTCGCAACCGGGCGCATGGCTGCGAGGGCATTTGCACGGGTCGCCTTGGCAACCCGGCCAGTGCCGCAGGGGCAGGTCCGAAGCTGACTTCTTCTTGCTCAGCTTGGGCTTCTTGGCCCGACGGGCGGCGGCATTGCGTCGGCGCTTCTCCTTCTTCTCGTCCTCGCAGTACGGGCAGTGGCTGGGCGCCAAGCAAGTCACCCAGGACCCGCCGCCGAGGTTATGCCGTCCCATGAATCCCATGAGGACCTCCGCCGCCGTTATAGCATGCAAGAAAAAGCCCGCAACGGATGCGGGCTCGAAGCGGTCACGGACCCTGGTAGTGGCGCGAGAGCGAGTACGCGATGGTCCCCCTCGTGTAGCCGCCCGTGCCGTCGGGCACAGGCCGCGGCGGCGTGCGGAGGCGCTCCTTCAGGGCCATCCAGACGTCGAGCCGGTAGCGCCCGGCGAGGAACTCGTCCCAGTCGAACGGGTTCAGGCGCATCAGCGGCTCCCAGGCCTCTATGTCGCAGCGGTCCCGGGAGAGGAACCGGTACGTGATGACGTCGCGGTAGCGGTTCGGCTGCTCCACATCCACGCGGTGGAGCTGGAGCTCCACGAGGTTGCCGCCGAGCTCGTCGACGGACTCCACGCGGCAGACGAAGAGCCGCTCAACGCCTGTGAAGTAGACGAGCCAGACGTCGTCGGCCCGCGGGAAGCCGTCACCCCAGTGCATCACGAGCCGGTCGTACCGAAGGATCTGTCGTTGCTGCATCCGTCACCTCCGCGGCATGTATACCACAAAACGGCC